>DRBZ01000062.1 GCA_011043895.1 Candidatus Cloacimonadota bacterium | reverse complement strand
TGAACTGGACTGTAATACTGGCGTGGGCAATATCGATGTATTCAACTCTACTGCAAAGAAAGCAGATTGCAATTCCGGCATAGGAAATATTTCAGTTTCGGAATCCCATTTTGAAAAACATGACCTGAGTGTAGGTATCGGAAAAATCAATTTTAAAAATGGTAATTCGGTGACTGAACTCTGATAATAATACATCAGAGGGTAAGAAGAACACTCCTTACCCTCTATTTTTATATAATTCTTGCCAACCTTTCTAATAATTATTAATTTTTGTTACAATAGGAGTTCTTAAATGTTCGGAGCTATATCGAAGCAAATAACCTCACTTGTCATAGCAGCAAGCTCATTATTTTCCTCGCATGTTACTCCCATCTTTCAGGACTGCTCCTTTCAGAACATCAATAATGTATTCGTGTTTTCATGCAGGATATTCAGTTGTTATAATAATGAAATTGATAAGATCTTACAGTCGGGACAGAATGTCCAGCTTTCTCTTACCTATAGGATATTTGAAGTTGGTCGCCAATTACCAGTTCATGAGAATTCCATAAAGCATAGTCTTAAATACGATGTGGTTGATAAATTTTATACTATCGACAGAGAAGAGGGTGAGGATTTCTTCTCACTTGATTTTAACGAAGCAAAGCAAAATTTCGCATTTTTTGAAGATATACAAGTACTACATATAGATTTTTTTGAAGAGGGAAGAGAATATATACTGGAAATTACTGCAGAATTAGGATCAGTATTTCTGGTAGATATGGATAAGAACATCGAGCTGATGAAATACTGGAAAAGACCTCCTGTCCATAGAAGCACTCCTTTTGATGTGTCAGATATTCAACAATGAGACTTCCTTCCTTTAAAATCCAGATAACTATTATTATCGTGATCCTTCTTGTGCTCTCAGGCATGCTGACACGATATTTCTTTATGACACAGTTCGATAACTACTCTGAGGACATAACCTCGCTTAATCTTTACGATAAGATCCACGATCTATATAAACAGTATGATGAAGTGATCGATAAAGAAGAAGTCGCTCAAATTCTTACAGATATAAATCAAATTGAGCTGACCACCTATATCTTCCGAAGAGAAATGACATTGTATTCGACATTATTCATCGTGATATCAGGAGTATTTGTACTTCTTATTATGCTTGTTCTTCTCACATTGATCACCCGACCGCTGAACCGTCTGCAGGCAGGGACAAAGAAAATTGCAGAAGGAGACCTCAGTATTCGAATAAAAGAATCTCGTTTTTCTCCAATAAATGGATTGATCATCTCTTTCAATAATATGGTAAATGAACTGGAAATAAACAGGGATAAACTTATTCAGGCAGAAAAGGATATGATGTGGCGCGAGATGGCACAGGTAATGGCGCACGAGATAAAAAATCCGTTGACACCTTTGCGTCTTTCTGCTGAGCGCATGGAGATGAAATACCTTTCCGGTAGCGAGAATTTCGATAAAATATTCAATGATTCAATGGAAGTTATCAATGAGGAGATTAATAATCTTCAACGGCTGGTAAAAGAGTTCTCAAAATTTGCACGAATGCCCACAGCGAATTACGAAGACTATGATCTTAACCAGCAGATAAGAGAGATAATTCCTCCATATAGAGACGAAGCGGATATTACACTTTCATTGACTAATGACATACCGCTTTTCCATGGAGATAAACTCCAGATGAAGCAAGTTTTTGTAAATCTCATCCAGAATGCTATACAAGCAATGACCACCAGGGGCTCTATTGAAATCTCAACAAAATTCGATAATGAAACCTTTATCATTTCTATAAAAGATTCCGGGGCAGGTATTCCTCCCGAGGATATGAACCGAATTTTCCGTCCTTACTTCACAACCAAAGAAAAGGGAACAGGACTGGGATTGTCAATTGTGAAAAGAATGATCGATCAGCATGATGGCTCCATTGATGTTCTGAGCAAGCAGGATGAAGGCACCACCTTTATGATAAGAATCAAAAGAAATAAAAAGGATAAAATCAATGATGAAAATTTTAGTAGTTGACGACGAAAAAAATATACGTAAAATCCTCACAGACATTCTTGAGGATGAGGGCTATACGGTGCTCTCAGCTACATCCGGAGAAGAGGGTCTGCAAATCCTCGAACAGGATAACATCGATCTGATGCTCCTTGATGTGAAACTGCCTGGCATGGATGGAATAGAAATACTTAAACAAGTTCGAAAAGATTTTCCGAACCTCGATGTAATTATGATATCGGGGCACAGCACCATCAAAACAGCAGTTCAGGCAGTGCAGATGGGAGCCTATAACTTTCTTGAAAAACCTCTCTCCCTCCACAAGATCATTGTTTCCGCACGGAATATTGCTGATAAGATCAAGCTGTACAAGAAATACAACGAAGAGCAGAAGGATATTGAATCTCACTACAAGATGATCGGAATTTCGCCGGAATTTGAAAAAGTGAGAACACTCATTGATAAGGTCAGCAAAACAGACAGTAAGGTGCTCATCAGAGGTGAGAGTGGAACTGGTAAGGAACTTGTTGCCTATGCCATACATAATAAAAGTGAAAGAAAGAATGGTCCTTTCGTAAAATTCAATTCTGCTGCGATCCCCAATGAGTTAGTTGAAAGCGAGCTTTTTGGTCATGAAAAAGGTGCATTTACCGGCGCAGAAGATAAAAAATTCGGGAAGCTGGAAGTCGCACACGAGGGAACCTTGTTCCTTGATGAGATCGGTGACATGAACCTGAATGCACAGGCAAAGATACTGCGTGTGATACAGGAAGGAAAATTCGAACGCATTGGATCTAATGACATCATCGATATAAATGTGAGAATTCTGGCAGCAACCAACAAGCATCTCGAAGAAATGGTTGAAAATGGCACATTCCGTGAAGATCTGTTCTACAGACTGAATGTTATTCCTATCCACTTGCCACCCCTAAGGAACAGAATTGTTGATATCCCTGTCTTGTTGGATTATTTTATGGATTACTATGCTGCAGAACTGAAGATGCATCCCAAAAAAATGACTCCCGGTGCGATCAAACTACTGCAGAACTATGCTTTTCCTGGAAATGTGCGAGAATTAAAAAATCTTGTGGAACGTCTCTACATTATCACATCGGGAGATACTATCAGCGAGGATGATGTTATACCTCAGATCAGAGTCGTGCAACCATCATTAAAAAAAGGTGCGGAATTATTAGAAATCACGAATTTTGCAGAAGCCAAAAAACAGTTTGAAATTGAATATTTGAAAGAACAGCTTGACAAGTTTAATTGGAACATCAGCTTAACTGCAGAAAATATTGGTTTGCAGCAGTCCAATCTTTCTCGTAAGCTCAGGGACCTGGAGATCAAAAAATAAGAAACATGCAAGGACTTGGTTTATGAGCACTGAGTTGATAAAAGTCTTTTTTCTTTCTATTGTTGGATATTTGTATGGATCTCTTTCTTTCAGTTTGATCGTCACAAAGATTCTGACTGGAAAAGATATTCGCAATATCGATTTTAAAAATGCTGGTGCCTATAATGTATATAAGAATATTGGAAAAGGATGGGGATCACTGGTTGCTGTACTGGATGGATTAAAAGGATATGTGATAGTCATTATCGGATTTCTAATCAATATGAATCCCTCACACGTGATTATCGCAGCTTCGTTCGTTATAATCGGGCATTGCTTTCCCGTGTTTTATAACTTCTATGGTGGACGTGGCGGTGCGCCGATCATCGGTGTTCTTCTTCCTTTCATTCCCCTTCAATTACTCATCGGATTGATACCTGCGGTAATAATAAGTCTGATCATCAGAAAATTTGGTACTTTCCCTGCATTCTGGCTACTTTTCGTATTTATTGAGATCCTGCTGCTGAACATTGATAATCTCAGTTCAAAAACCATTAATGCCCTACTCTATGTAATGCTTCTAACTGGTGTATTGAATACGATCATCATCATGACGAACCGGGATACGCGGGTCGTAAAAGAATAACTACCATGCTGCACATTCATCTTCGATTTTATGAAGAGTTGAATGTATTTATTCCACAAGAATTTAGAAAGAAACGTTTCTCGCATACACTAAAAGTACAAACTTCTGTAAAAGATCTCGTTGAGTCCTTTAACGTCCCCCATACTCAAGTCGATATGATTCTCGTGAACCAGAAGCAAGTAGATTTTTCTCACATCATCAAGGATCATGATGATATAAGCGTATTCCCCTATTTTCATAGATTTAAGATTGAAGCTATCTCAAAGATCTCACACCCAAAACCTGAAATTATTCGCTTCATAGCAGACAACCATCTGGGAAATCTAGCACGAGATTTGAGGATGCTGGGTCTCGATACATTACACAACGAGAGATTTATTCATCATGAATTGGTCGAACAAGCAAATTCTCAAGAAAGGATTTTATTAACTAAAGATAGAAATATTCTTAAACGTAATGATCTTAACTTTGGATACTATGTTTATGCAAATCAGGATGCTGACCAACTTGCTGAAGTGGTTCTTCAATTTGATCTTGCCGATAAATTATCACCTTTATCCAGATGTCTCAGGTGCAATGCAATACTTGAAAAAATTGATAAGGACAAGGTACTGGATCGTTTGCCACAAAGAGTGAAACATACACATAATTCCTTTACCTACTGCCCGCACTGTGACAAGGTCTTCTGGAAGGGCACTCATATTGATCGTATGACGGAAAAGCTCGATACTATTTTAGAAACAATGAAAGTCCCAAATAAAAATAAACCACACAGAACACAGAGCACATTGAGAACGATAGGAGGTATAAATGCAAAACGCAAGTAATCTAAATATTGGTGTGGTGCTGTCTGGCTCTGGCTGGAAGGATGGCACAGAAATTCATGAAGCAGTATGCACGCTGCTGGCACTTGATAACGCCCATGCCGGTATCATTATGATGGCACCGGATAAAGAACAGATGGACATGATCAATCATCTTACCAATGAACCGGTAGAAAATGAAACAAGAAATGTGCTTCTTGAATCAGCAAGAATTGCACGAGGTGAAGTCGTACCGATCAAGGAGGTTACCGCTTCAGAACTGGATGGATTGATCATACCAGGTGGCATCGGTGCGATGAAAAATCTCTGCAACTATGCTGTAAAAGGCATGAATATGCAGGTCGATCCCGACCTTGAGAAATTACTCAAAGATATGCACGAGCAATCAAAACCTCTTGGATTCATCTGCATAGCGCCGATGATCGCAGCAAAAGTATTTGGAGCAGAACATCCCAAAATCACCATTGGCAATGATCAAGGAACTGCACAAAAAATTGAAGCATTTGGCGCACAACACGTTGATTGTGATGTGCAGGATATCGTGGTGGATGAAAATTCAAAGATCGTGACAACTCCTGCATATATGCTGGGACCGAGTATTTCCTATATCAATAAAGGTATCACTAAATTGGTGAATACCATCCTCGAACTTGCAGATGAGAGAAATATCTAAATGCAGATCACGATCGACAAAACACGTATAGAAATCCTCCAGGGTGATATCACAAAGCAGGATACGCAAGCAATTGTGAATGCAGCGAACTCGTCTTTATTGGGTGGAGGTGGTGTGGACGGTGCGATTCATAGAACAGGCGGTCCAGAGATTCTTGAACATTGCAAGAAAATACGAAAAGAATACGGCACGCTTCCACCCGGAAATGCCGTGATTACACCTGCAGGTAATCTTACTGCTGAATTTGTAATTCACACGGTGGGTCCGATCTGGCGAGAGGGAAAGAACCATGAAGCCGAAGTACTAAAAAATTGCTATAAGAATTCCCTGTCTCTTGCTCAGAGAGAGATGATACGTAGTCTTTCATTCCCTTCTATCAGCACGGGAGCGTATGGCTATCCTATTGATAAAGCAAGTAAGATAGCAATCTCAACTGTTATAGAATATGTAAAAAAACACTCTTTTTTTGATGAAATTCGCTTTGTGCTGTTCTCTCAATATGATCTGGCAGTGTACGAGGAAACCATGAATAATCTAATTTGAGTATTTTATAAAGTTCCATCCATAATTTTTTTGATAGTTGCTTGAATATTATCAGGTGTTAAGTCATCAAGACCCACTACTTTCAAGCCCATTATCTTAGCTCTCTCCAATTTTTTCTGATAACCTTGTTGCTGTTCATAATCCTTATCCAGATGAAATAGATAACTCTTGCAAGACAAGCCAAATTCTTTCTTCAATGCAGCAGCCTTGTAGATAATTTCATTCATTTTGATAACGTTGTTCTGTCCGCGAATATTCGTTTTGGCTTCAATAATGTATAAGCAGTTCTCATGCATGAATAGAATATCGAGCTCATTATTAACATGCTGCCCAATATCAAGTTCATAGTTAATTCCAAGCATATCAGCCGGTAAAATCTTCTCACAATAATGATAAATATATTCCTCAAACCATGTCCCACGAAGATACTGAATCTCCCTTTTCTCTATCTCTTGAATATCCCAATTCACTGCTTGTAACAAATCACCAAGTCCTTCAAAATACCCTATTGGTTTGCTTCTATGATTCTTATACCATTTAGGATTTTTCCTGGTTTTTTCCTTCAGTTCTTTTAATGCTGATAAATGATCTTTTATTTGATTATTTTGAAACATTGAGAATAAGTTCTTCGTTAACTCGATATCAAACTTAAGACCTTCACCTTTTCGATTCACACTGATGCCATTTGCCTGTAAATAGTCATCAAGAGTAAAGCGATAGGTAATATCGAAATCACGATGTTTCACATCAGGAAATATTTTGCGATAGGTATTTTTACCCAAAGTAAGATAGAAGATCTGAGATTCCTTCTTTCTGAAAAAATCAAAGGCACCGATGCTCATTAGTTTTGTTCCTCCGGTGAGATTAACGATAAAAACATCATCGTCAGAAGTCTCATTATCAACATATGTTCCAAGCTGACTCTGCAGATCCATGATCGAATCTTCCTTAACAACGATATATGCTGCATTGTCTTGAACGATATCGCTGCAGGCTTTGATGATGATATCTCTTTTATGATTCTTCTCCATCTGTTCGGTCGTAATGAAAAGATACTTATCGATCTCTTTTATCTCTTTGATGAACATTACATTGGGTACCGTTTGATTGCTTACAAGAGAAACAAGGATCTTACTCATTTTGGATACCTCCTGAAGTTTATGTGTTTAAAAAGTTGAGTTTTTTGTATTTTCCCTTTTTCAATATTTTTATCCTTAGAATTCCTATAGGTTGTTGAATACAGAGGAATTCTATCATTCTCCTGGCACCATTTTACCATAACATAACACAAACCAAAATCACCTTGAATGAGAATATAGTCATTCTCTGACGTCATGTCCTTTAGGTAGGTTATGAACTCCTGAATAACACGATCATCAAGATCACCTACAGGATCTACATGCGACCATTTCTCTTGCAGTTCCTCTGGTAAATAGATGATATCTGAACAATGCAGTGTTTGTTTTGCATCCTGTATTTGTTCAGGTGTAAGAGTGTGAGAAAAGAGTAAAAATAACTTTTGCATAGATGCTCCTATGTGAAAAATTAAAAATAGGTGTATTGTGTCAAATATTATAGTAAACCTTGAGTTGATTGATAAGTCTGTTAACAAATCCGCAAGATTGGAATCTTGCGTTACTTTGCGTTACTTCCAGTTTATTCAATAAAAGTCAATTATGTTGCCTATATGATCAACCAGTCGGCAGTGTTGAATGATAAATGAATTATGAGATCCCATCGGAAAGCTGATGCACAATCCTCAAGGAATTATCCTGTCTAAATGTTACTATTTCTTCGAGATGATAAGCTCGATGGATGAAACTATCATTATTCATTATTCATTATTCATTTTACAATCAATCC
>DRBZ01000104.1 GCA_011043895.1 Candidatus Cloacimonadota bacterium | reverse complement strand
TTTTTCATTATTACACAAAAACAACCTAATACTAACAAAAGATGAGGGATGGTGAATATCGTCGCAAAGTACTAGCATAACAATGATTCACAAAGTATGGGAGACCCTTCTCCACCAGTCGGCGGATCAGGGTGACAAATGCATATTATGAAAATTATCACCCTAGTCGAAAAGTAATTATATAGTACAAAAAACCAGCAAAACCTTTATTCAAAATGATTCACAGAAATCAACCTACAATTTTTTGGGATATGCCTGTTTAAATACCAAATAATCTATTCAAATAAAAAGAGACGCACCTTTGTACGTCTCTTATCAATTTATTACTATCTGAACTGAGTTATTTCATCAACACCATCTTCTTAATGGTTTCATGATTATGCGTTGAGAGCTTGTAGAAGTACACGCCGGAGGGAACATCTTTTCCACTTGTATCTTGTCCGTTCCAAACAATATTCTGATTCATGATATCTTCAGAGGTAAGTTCGATGCGTTCGACAAGCTGCCCGAGAAGATTATAAATAGATATTTCTGCATTCTGTGCATTGGCAGGTAATGAGAAGGCGATTTGCGTTTCATTTCTAAAAGGATTGGGATAATTAGCATAGAGTGCGAATTCATGCTGTTGCTGTGGATCATCATTGGAATAAGTATTTTCATATTTGTAGATCTTGAAATCATCAATGTAGATTCCATCTTCAGTTACATAACTGTCAGAATCAAACTTGAATCTGAAATGTACTGTTTGTCCAAGATAACTGAGCAAATCAATAGATTCCACCATCCAACTTGCCTGAGAGCCATCATACGATACAAGGTCAGTCCACGTGCTTCCATTTGTTGATATCTGGAAGTACACAAAGTCATAACCTGCCTCGATCTCGTATTTAGTCATGAATTCGACGTGTGCAGAAACTGCGGTTGTAAGATCAACATCCTGATTGAGTGTTGCATAAGAAAGCTCATAGTTGCTGTAGTCACCACCAGGGCTGTCTGTAAGCGAGAAAGAGCCGCTGTAAGCCTGTGTTGTGCTGGCACCCCAATCTCCTGTAAGTGTCCATTTATCCAGCCCGAGTTCAAAATCGTCGATAAAGAAGGGTTCTACCATGACAAAGGTGAATGATGTATTAATCGCACTGACGTTCATCAGATACGTAAATGTACCATACGTTGCAGCATACACTGCAACTTCATATTCTCCATAAGGAACATTATCAATGGTTGCGATACCAGCGCCATTTGTAGTAACTGGCAGAAGAGGGGTATCAAGCACTTCTATTTCAGCACCGGATATAGGAACGCCATCATCATCTTTGATATGAATATCAACAGATACAGTAGGTGCAACATTAAGTTGTACATCAAGCTGGGTAACATCACCACTTACGACTGTCACATCTGTAAAGGTCTGAGGAAGATATCCAAATGCTGAGAAGGTTACATCATAATTGCCGGGAAGAAGAATTCTGTTATATCTGCCAAAGTGCTGTCCACTCGTATATGGTTCGACTTCAGTGCCTGAATTATCAACTCCATCCACAAACACTTCAGCTTCGAGGGGTGCTCCGGTTGTATTATCTGTCACCACACCAGTTATTGTTCGTTCAAAGATTCTGTCGATGAGTATCAGCGCAGCAGACAGGTTGTTATCAATAATATTGTTCATAGTAGTGGCATCTGGAATAAAAACAGTACCCAGTTCTGTGATAAAATAGTGAATTCTTTCTACTCCATACCCATAATCGGTAGTTGTTCCTGAACAGGGATATAATGCATTTGTTTGTTGAGGAGTATAATTTCCGCCATATTGGGAAGGAACAGTTACAGCCATCTCCTGGCCAAGGTTTGCAAGTGCAAGCTCATCTGGTGCCTGGCAACTCATATTATATCCAAGTGGCCACATGATGAGTTCGCTATAGCTATGATAACTCATACCCATATCAAAGCGGTATTGAGAGAGTAGATCTTTAAGCGCAGTTGTCTCAGGTTCAGAAAATGGTTCGGGACCACAATAAGTTTGTCCAGTTGGTCCGCTTGTACCTTCGCCACCAAACCATTCGAGGGGTCCATAATTTCTATTACAATCAACTCCATCTGGATAATAGTATCCACCCCATGTAATCTGTCCATTACCATCATTATCATTGATATTCTTTCTCCAGGAAGTATCATCTTCCTGAATCACGATCTTATGACCATCAGGATTTACCAGAGGGACGAACCATATCTGGGCATTATTTACCCAATCAGTCACTTCAGGATCGGTTCCATAATTATCAACAAGATAGTTGAGGATGAGCATGACCTGTTCCACTCCGATCGGTTCACGCGCATGATGCCCTCCATCAAAAATAATGTTAGCTTCATCTTCGTTTGAAAGAACATTGTCGGAGAGTTTCACACAGTAAATGTCGTGCTGATAATTGTCATAATTACTATTACCTGCTTGTGAATATTCCTTTCCTCTTGAGTTACCAATTATTGAAACATCGATAATATCATTATGATTAAACTCAAGTGTAAGCAATTCTGCAACAAGATCATCATAGGACCGATAACCAACGAGATCTTTTGTCCTCAGCACAAGATTCTCTTTCATCTTTGTTTCAGAATCCACAATGGTAAAATCATAGCCAAGGGAATAAATATCCTGCAATCTTTCTTCCGGAATAAAGATATCAAGATACACTGAGGGTTTGTAGGAAGCTATGTCATAGTTGTTATCAAAAAAATACGAAACAGTTGATCTGGAGGGTTGGTCAATACGAATGATGACTTTTTCTGCCAGAAGGAACGCGGGTATGAGCAACAGCATGACAAGCGTAGTAATCAAAACTTTTTTCATTATATATTCTCCTAATATTTAATATCAATACTTCTTCAAATGATTTAAGTGTAAACTCAATGAGGGCAATTTATTGTCAAATTTTTTTGAATAAACTTTCAAGGGGTTTCAATTGACAAAAAAAATAGTACTCATTCTTTCTAAACAATGAAAAAAAAGGTATTGGTAACCGGAGCAAATGGTTTTGTCGGCAGTAATCTTGTGCGCGCATTACTGAAAGAGCGGTACGAAGTAACTTGCCTTGTCAGAAAAACATCGAACCTTGAAACGCTTGAGGGATTGCCGGTAACCTTTGCCAATTCAGACTATCATTCGGTTTCATCACTTCATGAAGCATGCAAAGGTCAGGATATTATTTTTCACATTGCTGCAAAAGTGCGAGAAATCAGTCAAAAACGTTATTTTGATGCTAATGTTGCTGTCACTTCAAATCTGATGAAAGCTATACACGGCAGTTCAGTCGAAAAATGTGTTTTTCTGAGTACCCAGGCTGCAGCAGGTCCCTGTTCTCACAAATATTCAAAGACAGAAGATGACGTATCGAACCCAGTTTCATATTATGGCAAGAGCAAGCTTGAAGCAGAGAAAGTAATCAAAAATGAATGCCCTGTGCCGTGGGTGATAGTACGTCCTTCAAGTGTGTATGGCCCTGGGGACAAAGATTTTTTCAAATATTTTGAACTCATAGAAAAGGGGATAGCTCCTCTTGCCGGATTCAAAAAGAAGTATATTAGTTTGATCTTTACTGAGGATCTGATTGATCTGCTGATCAAATGCATGGAGAAAGATGTTGCGAATGATCAAGTGTTCTTCGCAAGTGATGGAGCGGTATATTCCTTTGATGATTTTATCGATACACTCACAGAAGTTATGAAGAAAAAAGTAGTGAAGGTTCGGGTGCCGATCTTCTTAAGTTACACTGGTGCCTTTTTCAATGAATGCAGAAAATTTTTTACAGGAAAACAGGCAATTTTGAATATTCAAAAGGTCAAGGAAGCAAGGCAACTATACTGGCTCTGCAGCATTGATAAAGCAAAAAAAACGTTACAATTTCAACCCAAGACCACCTTGGAAGAAGGATTAGAAAAAACATACATTTGGTACAAGGAACATGGATGGTTATGAAAAAATTTTTAATAATTGTACTAATAATTCTCATCACCTCGAAACTTTTTGCGCAGGACAGGAAAGAGCCCAAAGTAAAAACGATCCCTTTACCTGATTCAACATTTATAGATTCTCTTGATATTGCATATTCTGAAGCTGAGAAAGATACTACATTACAAATAATGCCGCTTGAAGAAATTGAGGATTATATCATCTCACTGCAGGACACGTTTTTCAATTATGGTTACAAGTCTTTCGAGCTGGAGGAATACTACACCTTCGGCAATGCACATTATATACTTCCTGATAACAGGAGAGAATTTTGTTTGAAAAATGTTAAGTTGAATTCAGTCGCTCTTCCTCAATGGCAGTTGTACTCGTTACTAAATTATTATAACTCTAATGTAAGGGCAGATTGGATTGAACTCAAGCCGCTTCAGAATTCATTTCGTGCGCTTCTTACCGATGTACAATACTCAAATGGAGATTACAATAATGAAAAAAAATATATCGGTTTTATAAAAAATGATTTTCTGAAACTTGCAGATCTTCAGCTTTTTGCTCATAGCGGTGAACACAACAGTCCATGGGGAAAGAAATGTTATTATGATGATTTTGTATTTAATATACAGAAAAAATTCTTCACGCAGAACTATTCTGCACACAGTGTCTCGTGGACTTTCATCAAGTTGTTCTCTGCACTCGAAACTTACAATGTATTAAATCCTGATTATTCTTCAGATCCAGAAAAGCAATATTTTCAAAAAAATGAGAATATCTCCAATATTGCTGGCGCCACTTTTTTTGATAGGATTATCTCTCTATCCTTGCTCCATCAATATAATAAAGAGCAAATAATTGGTGGAACCCGGAATATTCTGAATAGGTTTCAGGTTGATCTTGGGTTTGATCTTCCGCTGGAAGAATATGCAACAAAGGTATTGTTCAGGGCAGACGTACAGGATATACATCATGCGCTTTATAATGGCTGGCTTCATGATTATATTATCAGATTGGAACTGAACTCACCCGGTATCTTTGGAGATTTCTATACTTTAAAGGTCATCAACAATGTGATCTTTTCTGAAAAACCGGATAGTATTTTTGTTATGCCTGAACTCATTTTTGATGTTCCAATTACAGAATCGATCAATTCTGAACTGTCCATTGGCGCACGAAGAAAAGAGAAGAACTTCTACAATGATGGGGTGTATGCGCTGGATAATAAAACCAAGGTAATATTTACGGAAGGAACTCTGGACATAACTACCAAGAACCTCACCTTGGAACTCTGTTCCATGCATGAAGAAATCAGAAATGATGGACAATGGCAGTGGATTTCTGAAAATCCAGAATATAAAGAATTTGAGGATTATATTATCTATGGTGCAAAACTCGACGGGATTATTAACTACTCATTATTATCAATAGATTCACAAATTCGTTTAAAAGGAAGCTATTTTCTTAGACCGGATTCGCTTCTAAATTATCCATCCTACAGAGCTAAGATCCAATGGACGAATAGACTTCATATGCCACACAGAAACTTCATATATGCAAATGCCAGCGCATCTTATCTTGGTAATTTCTTAGATATCAAAGGGAATAAAATTGATCATCAATTATTCTGTTCTGCTGAAGTCGGGGTTAGTATAAAACGTTTTCTGCTCTATCTAAAATTCACAAATTTGTTTAATATTCTTGACTCAAATTACTTCATGTACAATCTCAATGAAGTTGATCCCTTTGGTGTTTCATTTGGTGTGCAATGGAATTTTATTAATTGATATGTCGCTACATATTTGTTTTTGAACGATAAAAATATAGGAGTGTATATGGAATGTAGGAAAACTGAAAATTTGAAGATGTGCAACTGTACATATCCATGTGATAAAAAAGGTATGTGTTGCGAATGTATTGCCTATCATAGAAAAAGGGGAGAGCTTCCTGCCTGTTATTTTACAGATGAGCAGGAACGTACGTACAATCGAAGTATTAGCTATTTTGTAAAAATGAACAAACGTTAGCCAAAAGGAGGTTCACGTGAAAAAAATTACTACTTTACTCATCGTGCTGCTTTTAATTGCAGCTTCACTTCATTCATTTGATGTCATGCGACCAAGCGGTAAAGAACCACAAGCGGTGCAAAATTATGATATCAGCAAAATGAAAATGTATACTGGCATGCGAGATAATTATCCTATACCAGATTATGACTTTATTGTCGATCCCAATACAATTATGACATCGTATTATGATTACATGCCAGGCAGCTATTGCAGCTATCCAATTGACTATCAAACAGAAAATGGCTCAGGTACTTATATTGGATTCTTCGGACGAGCTTCAACCACTGCGAACAGACGTCAATACTATGCATATTATGGAGATGCAAGTACTACACCGGATGCGTGGGGTACGATCTCGACTTATGATTACTGGCAGGGCTACGGTAGCATTGTGATTCATCCCGCATCTGGTAACTGTTTTACCACATGGCATGAGGATTTCGATACAGATCCCAAGCTCCCCTTTACGTATGATGATTATGCCTTGTTGAATATCCCTGGATTTTGGTCAACACCAATCGTGTTCTACAACACACCCCCGGATCAATATTGTTGGCCCTATTTGTATATGGGTTCATCCCCAATAGGTGATGATTACCTTCGAATTTATTATCTCTCTAATAATGCTGCGAACACTGCTTCAGGATATCCATGTGAAGATGTGCGGCTTCTCTATACTGATATTGAGAATACATTGTATGCAGATTTCTCCGCAGTGATGAATACTGCAAATTGGAATGAAACTACGATATTTACTTCATGGAGAGATAAGGACTGTCGTCCATTTCAGGCGTTTGCGGTAGATCATACCACTCCCGGACGCGTTGCATTCATAGGGTGTGCTGCGTGGCTATCTGGTGATCTTGGGGATATGCCGGTCGACGAAGGTGCTTTTGTCTGGGAGTCCTATGATTATGGTGAAACGTGGAGCACTGATAATCTTCATTCAGATGGACCAACAGATTATTTCTATACCGTAGCTAATCTTCCACAATTCACGAACAATTCAGGAGACATATTACCCAATCTGGAAGTTGGCGCTATTGCCTATCATAGTACGGCAACGTATGATGCCGGTGGAAATTTACATTTCCCATACATGCAATCATATGGCTATACCGAAGCTGGTACAAGTTACTATTTCAATCACTTCTTACCTCAAGCAGAACTTGTATGGAATGGCAGTGATTTCGAGTATAGAAACGTACCAGCATTTCCGTGGATGGATACAGGTGGTTCCGGACATGATGTGCCCTGGGGAGTTGTTGGAGAAGATACAATGTATGTCTATTCAGTTGGTTTCTCGAAATATCCAGGGGATTCAAATATATTCCATGAAAATGCCCAAAAGCAAGCGATAAATCTTGAGAATAACTGGATGCTGCAGCTGTGGGCAGATGGAACTTATGTTCAGCTTGCAGAAGATGACGATCCAGCTTATCAGGCATATGCCGAGCATCCGATACTGTATCTTTCCGCATCTATAGATAATGGAGAAAACTGGTCAGATCCAATCAAACTTACTGATATCTACAATCCAAAATTTGATTTTTCTGAACAGATCACAGTCTATCCCTACATCAATCATTTTATAAAAGATCTTGGTGATAACTGGGGAGAAGTAACACTCTTTTATCTTGATGATAATTCATTTGGTTCATACATTCAGGGGCAGGGTGAATTTAATGGAGGTCAGATCACACAGTGCAAGATACAGGTTGATTTTAATCTTGTTAGTACTGATGAGCCGGTTGTTAATGTGATAACAATGAATAACTTTCCAAATCCATTCACTGCTTCAACAAGAATTTCTTTCAACAGCAAACAGGGCTTTGATCAACACTCAGAAGTGAGTATTTACAATACAAAAGGACAACTCGTTCGTACGCTCGATCTCACTCTTGAAAGTCCACATCGAGGATATTCCGAATGGAATGGCAAGGATTCTTCTGGACGTAGAGTTGCAAATGGTATTT
>DRBZ01000043.1 GCA_011043895.1 Candidatus Cloacimonadota bacterium | reverse complement strand
CGGGATGTTCATGATCCATAATGTGACCGGCATGACCTGGGGGACTTCTAAGGACCATGAGAAAACTGCTGAACTTCTTGAAAAACTAGAGGATCAGATCGCAGATGTGTATGCGCAAAAGACTGGGATCGAGCTCGAAGAGATCCATAAGATGATGGATGAGGAGACCTGGCTCACCGCAACCGAAGCACAGCAAAAAGGTTTTGTAGATACTATCATCCGGGAGATGAAAGCATCTGCTTTTCTCAATCCCGATGGGCATGTGTGGAAGGATTTTCGAAATATTCCAAAAGAAATAAATGTTCAAACAAAAGGAGAAATACCCATGAACAAGCTATTGAGTTTACTCGGCGTAGAGTCTGAGGACGCTGCCGTCGAGAAGGTCAAAGGGATGCTGAGTGAGAACTCAGATCTCAAGAAAGAGAATGCTGACCTTGAATCTGAAAACACCAAGCTCTCCGACACGGTCAAAGCCCAGAAAGTGGATAAAGCAATTTCTGATGGAAAGCTGTTTCCCTCACAAAAAGAATTTGCACTCTCACTCTCTGATGATCAGTTCGAGAGCTTTTTGAAATCCAGCAAAGCACAGAATCTCGCACAACGAGATACACTTCCTAACGGAGGTACAAGCAATGTGACGTATGAGGATCTCCTCGCAGATCCAAAAGAGTACGTTCGCATGAAAGATGAAAACCCAGAAATGTTCGACGAGCTGCGCAATGCGTACCTCGATAGAGTCAAATAAGGAGGTATTCAATGGGATTCTATCCACAACTATGGGGAGATAAAACCCTCGAACAGATGCGCAAAGAGCTGGCTACAACCCAGCGTATTGTCAACACAGTCACGGACTACACTCCTTTGACCAATGGTGCAAGAGCTGAGGCATACAATGGTCCGAAGATTGCCAAGGTAAGCGCTGTTGACATGCCTATTGCAGATGATGATTTCGTTAATCCCAGCAAGACAGCTTTCCAGATCCTTTTCGATCAGGAAAAAGGCGTTCCGCTCATTATCAAGGATATTGAGAAAGCACAGTCTAACCTGGATTTGGTGAGTTTGTATACTGAAGATGCAAAAGACGGACTTCTCGATGCCTACGACCTTTTCATCATCCAGCAGATCATTACGAACACTGCTGTTGCGCAGAGACTTACTCTTGCTGATACGGAACACAACAAGCTCAGCAAAGCAGACTTCCTGGATGCACGTAAAGCGCTCAATGCTGCTGGAGCACCTCTCAAAGCACGCTATGCTGTTGTCAATGCTGATCATGAATCCGATCTGTATTCAATCGATGATTTCATCAGCAGAGATAAAATACCGGACACGGTAGCGCTGAAAGATGGTGTTGTCGGTCGATTGCTTGGTTTTGACGTGCTGCTTTACAGCGATATGCCGCTGGTTAATTCAAGCGGACTGCTCTCCGGCACGCAAAACAAGAAGGTTAATGTATTCTATTCCAAGCTTGCCTATGGATTTGGTCGTCAAAAGGAATTCGGTACCAAGATCGAACCATCCGCAGGGAGCGCAAGCGATAAGCTGAACATCTACAGCGTATTTGGCGGAAAGATACAGACAGAGACCTACGCTGTAACAAAACGAGACAATGCATAAAATGGTACGCATACGTCTCACTCAGGTCAATTTCAAAGGGCATCAGATGGGCTCTGTCATCCGGGTAAATAAATCCGAAGCCAAGACACTGATCAAGTGGAAACTTGCTGTTGAAGAGCCGGAAGAGCCCACTGAAGGCGTTGCCATCCGCCAGACGGCGGATAGTAACGAGAAAATAAAGAAAAAGAGAACACCCCGTTCGCCAGCTGGCGAACACCCCTCTACAGAGGGGAATGTAAAGATGGAGGAATAAAATATGTCAGAACCTAAATTTGGTGAAAAAGGTCTCAAGTCGACACGATACCAGGTATTCAGACGTTCTGCTGCTGAATATACACCGATCACCACAGCATCGGACTACGAAACCTTCCGTGAGACCTTTGACGGAGGTGATAAAGCGGTCGCACTTGGTGTGATATCAGATGCATCTCTTAAAAGGACCTGCACTCCTAATAAGACGGAGCTGGTCTCCGGTGGTTCCAGCGGCGCAAAGAACAAGGTGCTGAACTACAAAGGCAATTTCGAACTTAAACACATGAATCTCTCTGCTGAAAACCAGGGGTATCTTGATGGTCTCGATGGTGTTGTAAGCGACTTCCTGCTCGAAGATGTGAAACTGCGAAGAAGCATCGTCATCCTTGCGGTCGATCCCTCGATCGAGGAAGAAGAAGTTAATGGTGAGGTACCAAGTGCAACCATCAAAGCTGAGAAAATAGTCGATGAGAAGACCGACTTCCGACAGTTCATATATCACGAAACTCTTACATAAGATACCACACCTGCCGTAATGATAGATAAGCCCTCTTGTCCATAGCTGAGAGGGCTTTTATCCTGAATGTTATGAACCACGAATTAACACGAAAAGGCACAAAAGGATAAAAAAGAATGTATAATGTAATGAGGTTCATCTTATTGTGGCTGCCGGTCATATACTTTGTATGCCGGAAGCTATACTATTTTGGAGAAGGTGCAACCGAGGGCTATACGTGGCTGATCTCGAGATCACACACAAAAGAATTTTCACGAACATATCATTTCTGGAGAGAGTGCGTCGAGAATATGGGCGCACGTCTTATCTGTCTTGCGATATGCGTCATGAGAGCCGGATGGATGGGGCTCGCAATGTTCTTTGCCGGGGAAGCAACCGGTATTGTGATCTATGAATTGAAGTACAGGGATGTAAAACTCGGCAGCTGGAGAGCGTATAAGGCAGGATCATACGAACTGGGGTTGAATGGCAAAACATGGTTTTCAATACCATACCCACAGTGGAAGGCGCTGCTCATGGCGCTGGTCATTCTGCTTATTATCGAAATAATGATCATGAGGAGCGTCCTCAATGCCTGATGAAAACGGAGATAAGACATTTGTCCGCATCACAAACCGGGACATATACAACAAACTCGATTGTCTGGAAAAGAAGGTCGATACGGTTATCAAAGATACCGAGTCGAACAAAGAGAATATTAAGACAAATCGCAAGTCGATCTGGTGGTTATGGACCAGTATCGGTGGTATAGCGATTGGTGTTATTCTTACCGCACTCAAAGGAGTTTTTTAATATGAAATTCTGGCAAAAAGAAGACTATTCCGAGTTCATTTTTGGGAGTGTATGTGCTGCCTGCTTTGCTTTTATTAGCATCTTTGCAATGCTCAAGGGGCACTTCAACCAATTTGTGGTTGCTTATATGATCATTTGTGTCGCAGGCATGTTCGCAGCGAACTCGATCGGCAAGTTTTTGATGAAACTGATCGATGTGTTTTTGAGGAGAAAAGAGCAGAAATGAAAGGTATATTAAGTAGTGTGATTGCAGGACTGCTAATTCTCGCAGTTGGGTTTGGTGCAGGATGGTATGTGTCCTCAAAAGAGCATGAGATCACTGTGCCGGAGCTTCGCATCGTGTGGGATACGGTCTATGTTGAGAAGCCGGTTGCTGTCCGTGATACCCTCTATCCTATTCTCACGCTGAAGCGAGATGGCAGGCACTTGCCGGCAACGATGGGAACGAAAGTCCAGGACGGCGATTCCCTTTATGCCGAGGTGCCATATGAGTTTGACAATTACAAAATCAATATCAAGTACAATCTCATCGATAATACATTTGAAATAGACAGATACAAGACCTATGAGCGGATTCCACGTATCGAGGTACCGGAGATACCGGCTATCAAATTTGGGACGCAGGCGTCGCTTTTTACAGGCAAAAAAACAATGCTCGGTCTCGGTTTGCTTGTGGGATTCCCGCGGATCATTGACAATTTATATCTCAATTTCGGAGCGATTTCTGACGCATCGGTCGGGATTGGATTAACGTACATATTTTAGGAGGTACAATGAAAGTATATACAACCATAGGAACTTTGAAAAAAGTATGGAATGTAATGAAAGAGCTATCTCTCTCAGAACTAATAACCAACAATAAGGCGGAAGAATGAATTTGAAAACTATAAAAAAATACGGTGGCGAAGTGATTGAAATTAAGCACGAATTGGGATGGCGGAAACCTATCCAAGCAACTTACTGGTTTATAATCAAAGGAACAAAAAATAAGATTGCTTATCACGATTATTTCGCTGAATGGGATTCTGTTGAAGATGCACTTGAATTCTTTTCACACCATCACACACAACCGATATTCATTAATCCGCAAATACAATATTGTGAACATTTTTGACTTAGATTTATTCAGGCATTTATTGTACATAACGTACATATTTTAGGAGGTACAATGAAAGTATATACAACCATAGGAACTTTGAAAAAAGTATGGAATGTAATGAAAGAGCTATCTCTTTCAGAACTAATAACCAACAATAAGGCTGAAATCGATCTGAACGTATCAGAGCTATGTGATAATCTTCTTGTAAAAGGAAAACTCAATGAGGTATGTCAGATCGTTACAAAAACAGACGAGGATTTTGAGGAGAAAGAGCTTGATGAAGTAATAGGTGTGCTTACAGATTTTTTTACCAATATAGGCAATGCCTTCAAAAAGCTTCGAGGTATTGCAACTATACAGAAGACTCAACCACAAAAGAAGAGCGACAAGTAGAAATGGTTAATCCGTTTTGGTTTGTTTCTTTTACTCTACACAGAGTAGGATTTTCAGACGACATTCCTCTGGATGAAGCGATCTACTATATGCAGATCATCGAAAGAAATGATTAAAAAAATTGTCCTTAGACTTGATCCTTGCAAAGCTGATAATAATGAACACAGGAATCGCAATTATAACAAACAGGACACACAGCCCGGGCAAGATGTTTAATATGTTATTCATGATACAAAATATAGAGATTCTGTAAAGGATTGTCAAGAATGGCACAAGATTTATCATTATCATTAACGCTTAATATACAGCCATTTAAAAGTAATCTTGCCAATGCAAAAAATATTGTAGATGAGTTTATCAGTCAGTTTAAAAGTTCATCTATAGATGTTGACGCAGATATAACCGGTGTTGAAGGGTCTGTACAAGATGTCCAGGAAAAGGTGGAAGATATCCCTGATGCTAACATAAGTATAACAGCAGATGGCACCAATGCAGAGAATGAGGCGAAGGATGTTGAACAGCAGGTTGAGCAAATACCCGACAAAAAAGACATTGAGATAGACACTTCAGGTAATGCGCTGTCTAATCTTGCACAATTGAGTCTTGTATATCAAGGACTTGTAAATGTAATCGGACAGGTTAAGGGGGCGATCAATGATCTCATTGGAGCATCTAACATTCAGGAAGATGCAGAAGTCTCGCTCCGTGCTGCGCTCCGAAATACTGGTCTCGAAGTCGACAACAATTTTGCAAAACTAAAAAATTACGCTGCCGGTTTGCAGGAAGTTACCAGGTATGGCGATGAAACCATTCTCATGGGAACTGCCCTTGCTCAGAATGTCGGGAAGTTCAGTGCAGAAGAATTGCCACGTGTACAAAAAGCAGCGATAGGGCTTGCCGAAGCATATAGGATGGATCTACAGACTGCATTCCAGTTGATTGGCAGAGCATCTGCCGGACAGACGCAAACACTTACCAGATATGGTATTGTCATTGACACCACGAAATCGAAAGAGGAGCAGTTCCAACAGGTGCTTGAAACGGGCATAGGGAATTTCTCAATCGCAAAGGAGAGGGCGGAATCCGGGGCAGGAGCGCTTGAACAATACAGCAATATAGTAGGAGATCTTAAAGAAAAAATCGGGGATACCATAAAAGAAGCATTATTGCCTTTTATTAAGGTTTTAAAGAATGTTGTAACGTATCTTAATGAACATCCAAAGCTGATAAAAGCCATAATTGTAGCCATAGGTACATTTGCAGCAGTATTAGTATCTCTTAAAATAAAACAGATCGCTTATAACACAGCTCTTGCGATTACCAATGCCCTTACAGGCAACTGGGTTGCACTTGCAGCGGCAGCAGCAGCAGGTGTTGGCTTTTATGCAACACAGACAGCTCTTTTAAGGGGAGAACAAGAAGGATACAACGAGGCACTAGAAGTGTCGAATGAACTCTTATCTGAATATAAGAAACAAATAGAACAATTTTCCAAGGATGAACTTGGAACTGAATATATGCGACTGAAACATGAACAACTCAGACTACAGCAGCTTTATAATACTGCTGCCACAGAAGCAGATAAAAAAAGAAGAAAAGAACAACTTGAACAGAATAAGTTAGAGATGCAGCTTGTACGTGATCTCTACAATAAACGGAAAGAGGGATTAGATGAGTCTATAGAGGATATTGAGGATTATTATGATAAGGTCACCTTTGCAGATAATACCTATTATCAATACAGAAAGCAGCAAATCTTAGATGAAATTGACGAGATGCAAATTTCGTCAGAAAAAAAGAGAAGACTCCGGGAGAAATTACTTGAGGATTTGGACAATGCCCTAAAAAAATATATTGGTTATACTGAATATGAACCGCTCCCCCTTGAGATAGAGCCGCCGGATTTAACTGAATTTGAAGATGAAATAAACGATGAGATATTAAATTTAAAACCAACCCCTATACCGGCAGACCAGCTACTTCCCCCTAAAAAAACCATACAGGAATGGCTTAATGAGAGCAAAAAAGCTATTAAAGAATGGAGCCGTGACGTAGTAAGTACAGTTCGTCAGGTAACCGGTGTATGGTCTGCATATTATGACCTGCAATCCACAGAGCTCAATAATGAATATGAGGAGCGCAAAGAAGCAATCGAGAACTCTGCAAAATCTGAGGAAGATAAAAAGAAAGAACTCGAAAAACTCGATGAGGAATTTGCAGAAAAACAAAAGGAACTTGCTGAAGAACAGAAACCGATGAAGATCGCTCAGGCGACAAGCAATGTAGCGCTCGGAATTACAAGAGCGTTTGCAGACCCGGGAGGAATTTTAGGCTTTTTCATGTCAGGTCTTATTGCTGCTCAGGGTGCTCTCCAGATCGCAACCATCAAAGCTGAGAAATATGCAGACGGAATCGTAGGGATCGAGGGACCGGGAACTGATCGATCTGATTCTATACTTGCATTTCTCTCACGAGGAGAGAGTATCATCAATGCTGAAGCAACCAGGAAGAACAGATCAGCCCTCTCATATATTAATGAAGGAGGAGTACTTCCCGGATTTGCTGAAGGGGAGGTTGAAATAGGCAGTCCGCCTTCATTACATTACGGCGTGACAGGTCCGACTTCATTACATTACGGCGTGACAGGTCCGACTTCATTACATTACGGCGTGACAAGCGTGGAAGAATTAAAACTTTTGAAAGAACAGAATAAGCTATTGAAAGAAAATCTAACCTATCTCAAACATCTTAAGGGCATTAAGGATGATACTGGCTCGATGCGCAAGTCAGGGAGGAGATTCTGATGAGTACGTATGACGTCAGATTCATACGGGGCTGGAATGACAGTTTTGATCTTACAGAAGAAGATATTACACCTTCTGATTTGAAGTACAAGACGCTCGATTATGATCCTGAGAGATACCTGAGCGAGGACTTCTTTCTCAGAGAAGCCAGAGAAGCCAAGATCAGCTTCACCAGGCACAGTTTTATCATCGAGCACTATGTTGAGCCACCTGCAAATGAACTCATCGATGTGGTCCTTTATACTGACCAGGATGGAAATGTGATCGACGAGTCTCAGTATGATCCTGAGACCGACAAAAAGGAAGTGATCATCGAGAAATATTCGAAAATCCTTATTAAGATCATTCAGGAAGATGAGGTAGTGTTTCTGGGATTGGTTAAAACAGTCGAGGTCGAAGACGGAGCTTCTGAAGTAGTGCTTACCTGTGTAGATTTTCTGGATCTGATCGATAAGTTTGCAAGCCAGCTCACCTACAATATTCCAGGAGAAGACTCCTACGGATATTATTTTTCAAAAGGCATCATCGAGGATCTTCTTACTAAGATCGAAAATATGACCGGATTGAAT
>DRBZ01000065.1 GCA_011043895.1 Candidatus Cloacimonadota bacterium | reverse complement strand
TGACATTATTTATTCTATTCTTCTGCATTTCTTCACCCTCCAGGTGATTATTGATTATTTTTTTTACCTTTATTGGTAAAGCCCTGGAGGGATTTCAAGTTTCTTATGGAATTTGATAGGAAAAATATTTAAATAATTTGACATCCTACCGATGCGGTATAGATTTTGGTTAGTAAGTATTAACTTACAGGAGAATAAATGAAATTAAGCGAACGACAGCAGCAGATCATCGACACATCGATCAAACTGATTGCAGATCATGGCATTCAAAGTCTTACGATCAAGAATATCTCAAAAGAGATCGGTATTTCAGAAGCTGCTCTTTACCGTCACTTTGCAAGTAAATCAGAAATAATCATGGCAATCTTGAATAGTTTTCAGAAAATATCTTGCTGTGTGTTCGATACAGTCTGGGAAGAGGGGAGCACCTCTATCGATAAGCTCAAAGTATTTGTTATGGATCGATATGACCGTTTCACCGAAAATCCCAAACTGGCAAAAGTAATGTTCTCGGAAGAAGTGTTCCAGAATGACCTACGCTATTCTCAAAAGATCTCTGAGATTATGGAAGAGCATAAGAATAAATTAAAGGATATCATTCAGCAGGGACAGGAAAAGAATGAGATAAGAAACGATGTTGATCTTATTTCTCTGGTTCGGGTAGTTGTTGGCTCCATGAGAATGCTGGTTACCCAATGGTGCTTGAGCAATTTTGCATTCAACCTGAAACAGCAGGGAACAACATTATGGAATGCAGTCCAGAAATTGATCACATAAAATTTTTTTACGAACATGTTAGTAAATATTAACTTACAAAAGGAGCAATAATGAAACGTAAGATCATTTCAATCGATGAAGATAAATGTAACGGATGCGGGCAATGTATACCTAACTGCCCTGAAGGTGCCTTGCAGATCATCGATGGGAAAGCTCGATTGGTCAGTGACCTCTTCTGCGATGGATTGGGCGAGTGCATTGGTCACTGCCCCGAAGATGCGATATCTGTGGAAGAGCGAGAAGCAGAGCCTTATAATGAAAAGAAGGTCATGGATAATATCATTAAAGCTGGACCGAATACAATAAAAGCTCACCTCAAGCATCTGAAGGACCATGGTGAAGAGGAATATTTCAATAAGGCGGTTGAAGTGTTGCGGGAGAAAGATATTTCGGTGCCTGAACTTGCCCATAAAGAAAAACTCGCCTGCGGATGCCCGAGCACAATGGCGCAATCTCTAAATAATCAAGAAAATAATAAAGCTGATACTTCAGCAGTCAGTGTATGTTCACAATTAAACCAGTGGCCAGTTCAACTCAAGTTGGTCAATCCCTATGCACCTTATCTTGATAATGCTGATCTTCTCATTGCAGCGGACTGCTGTGCCTATGCCTATGGCAATTTTCATCAGAAATTCATCAAAGATAGAATTACTATCATTCTGTGTCCCAAACTTGATATCGGCATCGAGCAATATATTGAAAAACTTGCTTTGATTTTCAAAAATAATACAATTAAGTCGATAACCGTTGCTCGAATGGAAGTACCCTGCTGTGGAGGAATTGAAAAAATCGTGGAAGCTGCGTTGCACCAAGCTGGCAGATCCTCAATGGTCAAACTTAATGTAATATCAGTAAGTGGTGAAATCATATAATTAAAAAGGAGTTATATATGAAAATGTTCTGCTATCAATGCCAGGAAACACTTGGCAACAAAGGATGTACTAATAATGGAATTTGTGGAAAGAAGAGTGATGTGGCAAACCTGCAGGATCTACTGATCTATGCACTGAAAGGTTTGATGATATTCCGCTCTCAAGCAACCCTGGAAATGCGGAAAGAATTTGCAGAAAGCTGCAACGAAGTGGACAAATTTATTGTAGGGCAGCTCTTTTCTACAATCACGAATGCTAATTTTGATAGAGCATACTTTATCAATGCTATCAAAGAAACCATTCAAATGCGCGAACAGGGAAAGAAGAAAGTTGAAGAGATGGGGCTCGATCCCGGTATATTGGCTACTCATGATGCTGCATTGTTCACAGTTACAGATGATACAATAGACCAGAAAGCAGCAGAGATCGGTGTCCTGAGTACAGAGAATGAAGATGTTCGATCATTACGGGAACTGCTGACCTATGGCGTGAAAGGTATTGCAGCGTATGCAGATCATGCATTGCGCCTGGGTAAAGAGATCAAAGAGATCGTCATGTTCATCGAGAAGGCACTGCTTTCTACCCTCGACGATACTCTGAGTGTTGATGAAATGGTTGCGATGGTCATGGAATGCGGGAAATATGCAGTGGAAGCAATGGCTGTGCTTGATGCTGCTAATACGGAAACCTACGGCCATCCGGAAATTACAGAAGTGAATATCGGTGTGCGAAATAATCCCGCAATTCTTATCTCTGGTCACGACCTGAAAGACATGGAGGAACTTCTCGAACAAACAAAAGGAACCGGTGTCGATGTCTATACACATGGAGAGATGCTGCCTGCAAACTACTATCCTGCATTCAAAAAATATGATAACTTTGTCGGTAATTATGGTAACGCCTGGTGGAAGCAGACCAAAGAGTTTGAAAAATTTAACGGACCAATCCTGCTCACGACAAACTGTCTTGTCCCTCCCAAACCTGCGTATAAAGATCGTGTTTTTACTACGAACAGTGTCTCCTTCGAAGGTGTGAAGCATATCGCAGAACCGGAAAAAGGAAAAGCAAAGGATTTCTCAGAAATGATCGAGCTGGCAAAAACTCTTCCATCGCCCACTGAGATTGAGCATGGAAAAATAGTTGGCGGTTTTGCCCATAACCAGGTGCTTGCACTGGCAGATAAGGTTGTGGACGCAGTGAAATCCGGTGCGATCAAAAAATTTGTGGTCATGGCTGGTTGCGACGGACGGCAGAAAGGAAGAAATTATTATACAGAGTTTGCCAAAGCGCTGCCTGAGGATACTATCATTCTTACTGCTGGATGTGCAAAATATCGTTATAACAAACTTGATATTGGTGACATCGGCGGCATTCCTCGCGTGCTTGATGCAGGACAGTGTAATGACAGTTATTCACTTGCACTCATTGCTCTCAAACTGAAAGAAGTATTCGAACTCGATGATATTAATGATTTGCCAATTGTGTACAACATTGCCTGGTATGAGCAGAAAGCGGTAACTGTCCTTCTTGCACTTTTATATCTTGGCGTGAAGAACATACATCTCGGACCAACGCTCCCGGCATTTCTCTCACCCAATGTTGCAAAAGTGTTGGTAGAGAATTTCAATATCAGCAGCATTACCAATGTCGAAGATGATATTGCAGAAATGATATAAGAAACTGAACAATACAATACTCGAGGAGCTG
Organism: Candidatus Cloacimonadota bacterium; assembly: GCA_011043895.1. Lineage (GTDB taxonomy): Bacteria > Cloacimonadota > Cloacimonadia > JGIOTU-2 > JGIOTU-2 > Celaenobacter. The sequence continues at coordinate 4,715 of DRBZ01000065.1, read as the reverse complement.
TGTTATGCAGCTCCTTTCTTTGTAATATTTTTCATGCATTTGATTAAAATTACTTTTTTGATTTGCCACGAGCTATCTCGTGGGTTAGAAATTTCTTAAATAATATCGGATTTTAATCCGTCATTTTCTCTTGTCATCGGGTATGAAATCCCTATAATATTGGGTCATCTTCTTTCATTTCCTTGAGATAACCTGATGGAATCTTCCTTCGGAATTCCACGGATCAAGAATCTCGTAGCTATTCATATGATATTCTATATGTTTTAGTTATGCTCCTGTTTGTTTGCGCTAAACATGGTTATTTCATTTGTCACCCTGATCCGCCAACTACCGGACTGGGTGTAGCACGGCGAAGCACAGTCAAAGGGTTTTCCACACTTCAATCAGACTTTGTTTTACTTCGACGCGATAAAGAACTTCAATGTGACAGCATTTTGTGTTATTATCATTCTATCCTTTTTTGCTTTTCGTATGGTTATATTTTGTATCATTATCAAAAAGCGTCATGCTTCTAATTAATTTTGGGGGTATGCATGCATGAGACACAAACAGTTGACAATAAAATCTTGCTACAATAGAAAATAAAAAAACAATGGACCAAATAATGCAATCAAAAAGTAATAACTCACTGATTAAAGTAAGACAGCTAACTAAGAGATTTGATAAGCTCATTGCAGTAAACGACATATCTTTCGAGGTTTTCAAAGGCGAATTGTTTGGATTTCTTGGACCAAACGGTGCAGGGAAAACCACAACGATAAACATGCTCACCGGACTTGCCAGACCGGATTCTGGTTCAATTGAGATTTCTGGTCTGGATTGCTCAAAGAATCCTAAACTTGCACAGCATCTCATCGGAATTGTCCCCGATGAAAGCAATTTGTATCCTGAACTTACTGGTTATGACAACCTCTGTTTTTGTGCTTCTCTATATGGAATGAGAAAGCATGAGCGCGAGGAAAGAGCAAGGGATCTTCTTGAGAAATTTGGATTATCTGATGCGGCGAATCGAAAATTTGCAGGTTATTCCAAGGGAATGAAGCGAAAATTAACTATCGCAGCTGGTATTATTCATCGACCCGAAATACTCTTTCTTGATGAGCCAACCACAGGCATCGATGTGGCAAGTGCCCGTCAGATCAGACAGCTAATTGCAAACCTTCATGATAGTGGAACTACCATTTTTCTTACCACTCATTACATCGAAGAAGCAGAGCGCCTGTGCCAGCGGATAGGATTCATTGTACAAGGTAAGATTGTGAGGATTGATACTGTGATATCTCTTTTACAGCCAATCCAGAAGAAGCACACGATGGTTATTTCTGTTTTACATCCTGATGAGGGACTCCATCACAAACTCATTTCAGAGTTTCCGGAATATTCTATCGAACTTGTATCCAAAGGTCAATTTCGCATTGTTTCAGAAAAAGTGATCAATATAGGCCCACTGGTACGTTGTATAGAGGAAACTGGAGGAGAAGTGTCAGAAGCTCGAAGGATACGACCTTCTCTCGAAGAAGTTTTTGTAAACATAACAGGTATAGAACTCAATGCGATGAAAAAAGAAAAACAGAAAAATGGAAGGTCATCATGAAGAGATGGATCGCATTCTGGAACATATTGCTCAAAGATATGCGTGCCTATTATCTTAAACCGCCAAATATCAGCTGGGGATTGATATTTCCAGTGGCGTGGACAGGCATGTTTTTCATTAAATCCGGCAAGGGGCTCGACAGCATCATTTCCTTACTACCCGGTGTTGTCGCGATTTCCATCTTATTCGGAACAACCTCGATGCTGGCAGTAACTGTTACCTTCGAAAAAAAGAACAAATCTTTTGACCGATTGCTTCTTGCCCCAATTCCACTAAGATTACTTATGTTAGCAAAGACAAGTGGAGCTATTCTTTTTGGGTCAATTAATGCATTCATCCCCATTATCATTGCATCTTTTCTTGCTGATATTTCCCATGTTAATTGGTTTGCCCTTGTTCTCGCAGCAATTATGATTGCTATTGCATCGACGTTTCTCGGACTCTTCATTGCAGTGTCTGTAAGCGAGGTTTTTGAAGCTCAAACTTTTTCTAACTTCTTCCGCTTTCCCATGATATTCTTATGCGGCTTATTCTTTCCTATTACGTCATTGCCTATCTTTCTGCGACCTCTGTCGTATGTACTCCCTCTTACTTATGGGGTAGACATCCTTCGTGGAGCAATTGATAAGGGGAACATTATGCCTTTGTGGTTAGATTTCCTTATCATTCTTGGATTTTGCGTGCTTCTGTTTGCGATAAGTTTGAAAAATATTCATAAGCGATGGATCATGTGACCTAACCCAAATCCTCTCCTGAAAGGCGAGGGCTTAAAGGGATTTTTTTTGAATTGATGTTTAATAAAATTCCTTCTCCTCTCAGGGGAAGGTCAGGATGAGGTAAAACATTTGACATAAAAATACTCCTACCAGAAATCACTGCAGAAACAAGAACGAGGAGTTAACATGAAAAATTCTCAAGAGAATCCTTTGCTGAAAAGCTACGATACCCCTTTCGATACTATTCCTTTTGATAAACTAAAAACTGAACACTTTATGCCTGCGATAGAAAAGGGGCTTGAAATTGCACGCGAGAATATCAAGAAGATCAAAGAAAATACTGATCAACCAAATTTTGAAAATACAGTACTTGCATTAGAAACAAGTGGCGAGTTGCTGGGAGATGTTACTACTATATATTTTAATCTCTATAGTGCAGAATCCGATGATGAATTCAAGGCATTAGCTCAGAAGATCTCACCGATGCTGGCAGAATTTTCCACTCAAGTTCATACTGATTCAGATCTCTACAAAAAAGTAGAAGCGGTATATAAGAATCAGGATGGGTTGAATGATGAACAGAAACGATTAATAGAGCATTATTACAAAGAATTTGTGCGTAATGGAGCAAGTCTTCCTCCTGAAAAAAAGAAAAAATTGGAAGAGATCGATAAAGAGCTCGCAATGCTCAGTCCGAAATTCTCGCAAAATGTACTCAAGGCAACTAACACTTTTGAACTGCATATTACTGATGAGAAAGAGATCGAAGGACTTCCCAAAGGAGCAAAAGAAGCAGCAGCATTCACTGCAAAGAAAAAAGGTAAAGATAACGGTTGGTTATTCACTCTTCAGGCGCCAAGCGTCATACCTGTGATAAAATACGCAAAAAATCGCGAACTTAGAGAAACGATCAGTAGAGCATTTCGGGCACGAGCATTCAAGGATGAATTTGATAACAGAGAGATACTTAAACGAATCGCACAGCTTCGCCAGGAACGAGCTGAACTACTTGGCTACGATACTCATGCGCAATATGTACTTGAAGAGCGTATGGCTGAAACTCCAGAAAACGTGATGGAATTTCTTGATAGGATCTATTCGATCGCATATCCTGCTGCAAAGAAAGAAAAAGAGGAATTACAAAAACTTGCTAAAGAAACAGATAATATCGATGAACTTCAGGGATGGGATGCAGCGTACTATTCCGAAAAATTGAAGAAGATCAAATATGATTTTGATGAAGAAGAACTGCGTCCCTATTTCAAGGTTGAAAATGTCATTGATGGCTTGTTCAAAGTAGCAGAGACTCTTTACAATATAAAATTTAAACAAATTGAAAATATCCCCACATATCATGAAGAGGTAAAAGTTTTCGAGGTTAAAGATAAGGATGGTTCTCATCTTGGACTGTTGTACATGGACCTTTTCCCACGAGAAACCAAGCGTGGTGGTGCCTGGATGACGAACTTCAAGACTCAGGGATTATCCCGCGGAGAAGTTCGCAGACCGCATGTTGGAATCATGGCGAACCTCACGCCGTCAACTGATATAAATCCATCTTTATTGGAACTTTCTGAGGTACAAACACTTTTCCATGAATTTGGACATGCCCTGCATGGACTGCTTTCTGACTGCACCTATACCACACTTGCAAGCCCCAATGTATACTGGGATTTTGTGGAACTTCCTTCTCAGATCATGGAGAACTGGACCCTTGAAAAAGAAGCCCTTGAAATGTTTGCCAGGCATTACAAAACTGGTAAAAGAATGCCTGATGAGTTGATCAAAAAAATGAAAAAAGCTAAGAATTTCAACAAGGGTAATGCAAATGTTCGTCAGTTAAGCTTCGGTTATCTCGATATGGCGTGGCATGCAAAAGATCCAAGAAAAATTGAGGATGTAGCAGAGTATGAAGATGAGGTTCTGAAAAAGACAAAGCTCTATCCAAAAGTCGAAGGAACGAATATTTCATGCAGCTTTGGACACATCTTTGCAGGTGGTTATTCATCGGGCTACTATTCTTACAAATGGGCAGAAGTACTCGAAGCGGATTCCTTCCAGTTATTCAAGGAAATGGGCATATTCAATCAAGAGATCGCCGACTCCTTCAGAAAGAATATTCTTTCAAAAGGAAATACTGCACACCCGATGGAGCTGTATGTGAAGTTCCGTGGGCGCCAACCAGATCCAGACGCAATGCTCAAAAGAGATGGATTGATTAAATAAAAAATAAGCTTGTCATTCTGAACCCGATTCATCGGGAGAAGAATCTCGCAGAAACATAAATTAATCAAACGTGGAGATCTTTCGGAGTACGTTTACGTACCCCTCGAGGATGACATTATAAAAAAACCGATCCGGTATATGCCAGGTCGGTTTTGTTTATTGTTTGAGTAATTATTTGT
>DRBZ01000060.1 GCA_011043895.1 Candidatus Cloacimonadota bacterium | reverse complement strand
TGAAAAGGGGCGCCCTATCTTCATTACTATCAAAATACGAAATCTTCAAAGTGGCGTATGGACACCACGCAACGGATATTGCAGAGACATTTCTGATGAATATCGTTGAAAACAAAAAACTTGGAGCCCTCACGCCAAAAGTAGAGATAGAAGACAGCATGATGGTCATCACACGTCCGATGATATATCTGGAGGAAGCTCGTATTGCTAAGATATTCAGGGCACTCAACCTTCCAAAATTTGATATTATTTGCCCTTATAAGAAAACAACCAGGCGTGATACATTCAAGCAGATAGTGAAGTGTATTAATCAAATCGAACCTGAAAAATATTTTGAGAAAAATGTCGTTGAATCTCTTGAGAAGAGTCATCTTCAGGATTGGCATGAAAAGTAGGCCATGCCACATAATACTGCCATGAGAGAAATCCACACTTGAAACAACCATGTTTAGCCAAAACACACAGGAGCTTGATTAAATCATATAGAATATCATATCATATGAATAGCTCCAAGATTCTTGCCCTAAAGAATTCCGAAGGAAGATTCCATCAGGTTATCTTGTGGAAAGGAAAGAAGATGACCCAATATTATATAGGATTTCAATCCCGACGACAAAGGAAAATGACGGGTAAAACCCGATATAATTTTTGAGAATTCTAACCCACGAGATAGCTCGTGGCAAATCAATAAAGGAATCTTAATCACTTGAAAATTATACTGATAATCCTGGGTACGATTTCTCTTTTTATCGGAACAATAGGTATCTTTATTCCTGGTTTACCCACCACTATGTGGGTGATGATGGGCATATCTGTACATCTCTTCCCTGATAAGAGCTGGGTCAAATTTCTCACAACCGGAATGGGTGTCATTTGCACAGTGGTCATGGGATTTGTTGTTCCAACTGTTCAGAAAAGAAAATGAATCTATTAGCAGTTCTGGTTGATATTGTTCTTCATACGAAATCCGTAGCAATTCTTTGACAGTCCAGATACAGAGAAATTATTTTGCACATCCAATTGATCATCAAAACTATGTTTAATGATGAAATCTCTATAAAATCAAAGGAAGTATATGAAATTGATCTATAACCCAGTATTTCTGGAACATGATACGGGGATGCATCCCGAGAACAAAAAGCGTTTGACCTCTCTGGGTGATCTGCCTGTAACCAATTTAGAGAGCGGCGAGCAATTTTTAGAACTTGTCCATTCACCTGATTATATTCAAAAGGTAAAACAGGTTAGCGAAGCTGGTGGTGGACATATCGATGCTGAGACCGTAGTCTCTTCTGGCAGTTATGAAGCAGCGATTTATGCAGTAGGTGCCACGATCATGGCTTCTGAGACAGGTGATTTTGCATTGACCCGCCCCCCAGGACATCATGCGTATATAGATCGTTCGAGTGGATTCTGTATTTTTAATAACATTGCAATTGCAACACAATATCATGTGAATCAAGGGAAAAAGGTGCTCATTTTCGATTTTGATGGACATCTTGGATGCGGTACAATGAAGTTCTTTTATGAGACCGATCAGGTTCTCTACTGGTCGCTTCATCAGTATCCAGCATTTCCGGGCGGTGGTTCTGCTGAGGAGATAGGGGCTGGTAAAGGCGAAGGATACACTATCAATGTCCCATTACCTGCAGGAAGCGGAGATGAGATCTACATGGATGCAATTGAGAACTTTCTTCCAATAGCAAAAAAATTCAATCCGGATATAGTGGCGGTATCCGCTGGCTTTGATTCCCATCAGTATGACCTGCTTTTAGATCTGAGACTTTCTCTCAATGCTTTTTATAAAACAGGCTTCATCCTTTCTGAAAATTTTGATAACATTTTTGCCACTCTTGAAGGTGGTTATAACATCGAGATGTTCCCGAAATGCCTGTATAATTTTTTGGATGGGATCAATCAAAAAAAGATGAAATTTGAAGAAAGAGGAACAGATTCGATGATCCAGACCTATTATGAATATGAGGGCAGAAAAGCCCTGCTTGAACAAAATCTTAGAAAATTTTGGAAATAATAATATAGAGGAAAACCATGAGTATTAAGAAACTAAAAAAGCTTTTTAATCCAAAAGTAGTCGCAATCATTGGTGCTTCTGCAAAAGTCGGAAGTGTGGGACATTCAGTTATGAGGAATATCATTGGCTCTGGATTTGACGGGATCGTGTATCCCATAAATCCAAAAAGAACTAACGTGCTGGGGGTGAAAGCGTATCCCAATATTGAATCAGTTCCGGACAAGGTCGATCTTGCAATCATTGCAACACCTGCCAAAACTGTTCCTGGTATAGTCGAGAGTTGCGGGAAAGCAGGTGTCGCCGGTATTGTATTGATCTCTGCAGGTTTTACCGAGATAGGTGAAGAAGGACAGATGTTGACCAAGCATATTTCTGCAAGTCTTCGTAGGTACGGCATGAGAATGATTGGACCTAACTGCCTGGGCTTTATCAAACCGTCTATCAAACTTAACGCAAGCTTTGCAAATAAGATGGCACTTCCCGGTAAAATTGCGTTTATTTCCCAGAGTGGCGCACTCTGCACAGCGATTCTGGACTGGTCAGTAAAGCAGAATGTCGGATTTAGCCATTTTGTGTCGATCGGCTCTATGCTGGACGTTGGCTTTCATGACCTTATCGACTTCTTTGGCGATGATCCTCAGACAACAAGTATTCTCATTTACATGGAATCCCTCAGCGATGCTCGAAGTTTTATGAGTGCTGCACGTGCCTTTGCCAGAAATAAACCTATTATTGTACTCAAAGCTGGCACAAGTTCCGAAGGAGCACAGGCAGCAATGTCACATACTGGAAGTCTGGCAGGAAATGATTTTGTTTTTGATGCAGCTTTTAAACGTGCTGGCGTGATTCGGGTGGATACAATAGATGAATTATTCAACATGGCACAGTCACTGGCAATGCAGCAGAAACCTGCTGGTAACAGAATTGCCATTATAACCAATGCCGGTGGTCCCGGTGTGATCGCTACAGATACGCTGATAGAGATGGGTGGTAAGATCGCCAAACTTTCTGATGAAACGATCGAAGGACTCAATGAAAATCTTTCTCCCAACTGGAGCAGGAGGAATCCAGTTGATGTGCTTGGAGATGCTGGACCAGAACAATATGCCAAAGCTGTGGAACTCTGTGCAAAGGATAAGAATGTCGATGGACTGCTCGTAGTCCTGACACCGCAGGCAATGACCGATCCGACCGGCGTTGCCAAAAAAGTAGCAGAGGTTGGCAAATCTTGCAGAAAGACTCTACTCGCTTCGTGGATGGGCGCAGATGATGTTTTCGAAGGACAGGAATATCTTGAAAATCATAATGTACCAGTATATCAAACACCCGAAGATGCAATAAAATGTTTCATGCTCATGTATAATTATTCCAGAAATCTGGAAATACTCCACGAGACACCATCACATACACCACGAGAATTCAAACCGGAAAATAAAAAAAGTAGAGAACTCATTGATGCTGTACTTAATGACAATCGTGCTGTCATGACAGAATTTGAAGCAAAGCAACTGCTTAAGTATTATGATATTCCGGTAATCAAAAACGGACTTGCAACCACCGAAGATGAAGCAGTTAATATCGCGGAAGCTATTGGATATCCTTTAGTTATGAAAATTGCTTCACCCGATATACTTCATAAAACAGATGTCGGAGGTGTCATACTCAACATTGTTGATAAAGAAGAAGCCAGGAAAGCATATAATAAGATAATAAAATCATCCAGAGAAAACGTTCCTGATGCTGATATTCGTGGAGTGTTTGTCGAGCAAATGACCAAGAGGAAATATGAGTTAATTATTGGAACCAAGCGCGATCCGATTTTCGGACCTATTATTGTTTTTGGTATGGGCGGCGTTGCAGTAGAGATCTTTAAGGATACAACAGTGGGTCTTCCACCATTGAACATGGCACTTGCAATGAGGATAATAGAGGATACGAAAATCTATAAATTAATTCGCGGATACCGTGGAATGCCCGGTGCGGATATTACTGCTATCCAGTTCCTCCTCTATAAATTTGCCTATCTTGTTATGGATTTTCCCCAGATATTGGAGATAGATATCAATCCCTTTGGTGTTGATGAGCGCGGCGGAGTGGTTCTGGATGCTAAGGTTGTGCTGGATGAGAGCATGAAGGGTGTGCCCGAGGGCTATACAAAACATCTTGTCATTTCACCGTATCCGTCTGAATACATCACTGAATTTACTATGAAAAATGGAGAAAAGGCAATACTCAGACCTATTAAGCCCGAAGATGAATTTATGGAAAAAGAGATGTTCTCGAATTTCTCAGAACGGACACAACGATTCCGCTTCTTCCAGCTTATTAAAGATATTTCACATCAGGAACTGATCAGGTATACGCAGATAGATTATGATCGTGAAATGGCTATCATTGCAGAAGTGGAAGAAGACGGTAAAAAGAAAATGGCAGGAGTTGTTCGACTTATCGCGGACCAATATAATGAAACGGCTGAATACGCGATCGTGGTTGCAGATCCCTGGCATAATCTGGGACTTGGCAATAAATTTACTGACTACATAACAGAGATTGCAAAAAAACGTGGCATTCAAAAGATCTATGCGAATGTGCTTGCAGAAAATCATATCATGCTGCATATGTTCAGGAAACGTGGATATAGTCTGACCAAACAAGAGGATAGCTATTATGCTGAGCTGATCATCAACGAACCAAAATAGGTGGTAATTATTAGCCAAATCATTGCACCTTGCGGGCTTGATTGTTCGGTTTGCCCGATCCATTTAGCTCCGACAAATCCAGAAATTGCAGAAGAACTCACCACGTGGTTCAGAAAGCACTATGATTCGAAAGCAGAGAGCTGGTGGTTCCATTGCAAGGGGTGTCCCGGCGATAGAGATGATCACTGGTCACCGAATTGTGAAATACTGCACTGCTGTGTTGATAAAAAGAATTTGCACTATTGCTGCGAATGTGAAGAATTTGTATGCGGGAAACTCAAGGATTTTATGAACAAGGGAGAAAAGTATGCGCAGGCAATTGAACGATTAAAAGAAGGTGATAGCAATATACTATGACTCAACTGTATATAACCACAGAAACGCTTGAAAAGAAAACAAAGGAATGGCTTGAAAAAATTGCTCCTTTCAACCAGCACAGAATGAAGCTCGATGTAAACCATGCCTGCTTGTTAGTTATTGATATGCAAAAATTCTTTCTCGATCCCGATTCGCCGACATATACATGCGGTGGTAAGGCAATTTTGCCTAATGTGAAAAAGACGATCGAGGGATTTAGAAAAGCAGGACGGCCGGTCATTTACACCAAACATGTACATCATCCGGATAAACTCGATGCCGGCATAATGGGATGGTGGTGGGATGGAATGTGCGTGGAAGGAAGCCCGGAGAGCGATATTGTTGAAGAGCTGTATCCCAGAAAAAACGAAAAAGTCATTCTCAAGCACCGTTATTCTACGTTCTATAATACTGACCTGGAAACTGTGCTGCGCTGTATGAACATAAAGGATATTGTTATAACTGGAATTATGACAGGTATGTGCTGTGAGTCAACTGCACGGGATGCGTATTATCGTGACTATCGAGTGTTCTTTCCCGCGGACGGAACCGGAGCGATTAATGAGGAAATGCACCTGGCAAGTTTGTTGAATCTCGGATTTGGATTTGCGTATGTCACTACAGTTGGTAACATCTTGAGTCAGTTATTGTAATTGATTGGGTTTTAACGGTAACGATAACCTGTAAAAATAAGCGACCAAAGAACTTAATAAAAAAAGAGAATCATCGTCCGCGTTTTTTTGTCAAGTTGATTGCGTTGTTGGGCGGTTCAATCGTTATTCAGTTTTATCAGAACGGGACTAATAACTTCTTTTACAGTGTAATATATTCCAGACGTTCTGTACCACTTTTGTGGTTCCAGAGCTCTACAGGATGCATTCAGCAATCCAAGCATTGGCTTTAAAGCCACTACACTATAAGTGGGTTGAAAGGGAGCTGTGGTGGTAGCGAGATCTCACTGATACGTTCGATGGCGCGGCGCGTTCCGGCACGAATTAGCTCACGGGATTTTTCTGGAGCGAGTGAAAGTACCGGCACCCGGTCGAACACATCTGCTGTATGACTAAATAGGGGCTCCTTGGTAATTACCACCTCGATATTTGGGACGAAAACCTGCGCCTCGCGCACCGCTGCCCGATCGCCGCTGATGAAGACTATCGGAACACCCAACACCGAAGCATGTGCAGCAGTCATACCGATCTCCCCAACTTGCTCGCCGTTCCATTCCAGTCCAGGGAAAACCATATGTGCTTGTGGGGCGGCGGAAGTCCCCTTTTTCGCGTGTGCACCCAGCAAAAAGAAGGCATCGAAAGAAGAATCCTGTCCGACAGGACCTCCATCACCAGCGTTCATCACCAGTTTACATTCCGGGTGGAGCAATTCTACATCCAATCCACCAGGAAATCGACAATGACCATCCCAAGCCCATATTTCAGTCGTACCTGCTTCGATCGCCCCCTCGACCAATGCGTTCAGTTCTAATGTTGCCAGTTTGCGAGCTTGAAAATAGAATGAGCTGTACTTGCCATGGATGTACTCTTTGTCATACTCGTCGTGGATGAAACTACACTGGTGGATTTGGTCGGCCACTCCAGCCGTGCCTTCCAAGTCACAAAAAACATAGATCTTCATCATGTTCTCCTTCTACACATTGGTACATTGTTATCATTCTCATACATGATTTAGCCATACAACGATTTGGCTAACTTGCCGCAGGATTGGGGGGCACAGACTTTAAATGACCGAAAAACTTTATGCGGGCTTCAGAACTTAAAAAACCGCACAGCCCCTGCGGTCAAGTTGAGCCAATGGTTATGCTTTTAGCTTTTATATTACAATAGATTACGTTTATTCCCGTAAAGCTCCAACATGTCTTTTTCTCGCATTCTAAAGCCTGTTCCTCTATTTCTGACAGTTCCATTTTCTTTCAAATGCATTCTCAAATCAATCCCAACTAGTGAATTTTTAAAGGCATTTAAGAAGTTTCTTGGATTTGGTTCCGTCAAAAGGTAGGCTTCATTAAAATGAAACTCTTCCTGACCTCGAATAGTTCGTCTATCAGCTAGAACAAACAATAATCGACTTAATTTTGAAGAAAAAACTCCGACTACAACATAAACATCCCATTCAGCCAATAATTCGTGATTAGAAGAGAAGAGTCTTATTATATTTTTACTATCATCAATGTCTATATATAATCCCAAAGAATTAGGTCTATTATAGAATATTGTTGATTTTAAGGCTTTTCTTCCCTTCTCATCCTCATATCCAAATTGTTCTATAATTTCTTTTTGCTTTTTTAGCCAAACCCCTCTATTAAATGTAAAGAGTGTAACGAGTGAAGAACTGTCTTTACGAGTTGTTTTTATTTCAACTCTTCCTCCTATATCAGGGATTGGAATGTTTGTTTCTTCTAATCCAATTAAAGACTCAAAGGTATAACCGATTCCTGTGTTTCCTCTTCTTAAGGCTTTTACATATCCCATATCCCTTATAGTTTGTAATTTCTCGACTAATTCTTTCAAATTCATTTTACAAATCCTTTTCTAGTTTTCTATCTTTTGCATCACCACAATATATTCATAATTCATTGTAGAATCTTTTTTTCCTTTTACATTTGTAGGGCTATTTTTTAATGGCATTCTCTTATTGGGAATTCTTCTAATTATTGTTTCAATATGTTGAAAGCCATTAAGCTTAAACATTTCAGACGTTATTTCATCGGTTGGCAAAGTGATAGATTTAACTCTTCGATTTCCAACTACGAAACACGCAAAGCCATTCTTTTTTATTACTTTGGATATGTTATTTATGGAAAACAAATAATCCTTATAAAAAGAATAGACATCTTTTACTCTCTTTTCATCCTTGTTACCAATTTGCTCAATAATTTCATCAAGGACATTAATCCCAAACCTTTCAACTTTTATAGGTCTTTTACCTCCCATCATCTCATTATCCAATTTTGAGGCTTCCTGAAAGCCTAACCATTGATTAGCCAACCTAGAAAATTGACCATATGCTACAGTTGTTCGGGAGTCTCCATAAGGTGGGGAAGTAACAACTATATCTACAGAACTATCTGGCAATATTTCTCTCGGAATGTTAAAAACTGTATTGAAAGAATAGATTTTGGAAGTGGAATTATTTTTCTTTGCGTTAAGAAACGATATTAGACCTTTCCTATTTCTAGATAGCTTGTTTTCAATGATTGCATATACATCAGGATTAAAGGTCTTAAGA
>DRBZ01000117.1 GCA_011043895.1 Candidatus Cloacimonadota bacterium | reverse complement strand
TTTTGTTATCAGCACCCGAAATGCTTTTGTGGAACGAATATCAGTAATAGGAGAAATCTCATTCGCAATTATTTCTTTTGCTTTATTTATGACAGCGGGAGTGAGTTCTTTACCTTTAAGAAATTCCTCGGTTTTACTCATCCTTTTCACAACAGGAGATACACTGCCCGGAGCGAGTTTGATCCATTCTATTTTACTATCTAAATATTTCGCAATTGCAGACAGGGACGCCTTTGTAATGGTCATTGCATTTCTCTGTCCGATCTTCCTGAAGTAACAAAATATGTCCTTATCTTTTCGTAGCGGAATAATAATTTTTATGATGATCTCGCCCTTTTCCAAGGTTGTAGCAGAAGGTCCGCTGAAAAGCGTTTTTATTGGTATAGTTCTAACTTCATTGGATTCAGGTGAAAAAATCTCTATCTTTGTTTCCAATACAACAAGCGGAGTGATCGTATCACCGGCAGGCGACGCATTTCCGATATTGCCGCCAATCGTTGCCCTGTTCCGCACCTGTATGGAAGCCATTGTTTTGATCGCATCGATGAGGATAGGAATTTTTGTCTGAACTTCTTGTGAAGATAATATCTCATTGAGTGTCGTTGCAGCCCCAATTGTAATATGTTTTTCATCTGCCTTTATTCCACGACATTCTTCAAGATATGATATATCTATAATGATAGATCCTTCTATTGAAAATCTATCGATCATCAGGTCGGTTCCACCTGCAAAAATGACAAACTTCTTTTCTTTATTATCGGTAAAAAATGTGCTATATTCTTCTAGATTTTTCGGAGATAAACTCTGTATCTTACTCATAAAATTTCTCCGGAATTTCAAGATTCATTTCGTGCAATTCTTTTATCGCCGCGATAATCTTCTCAAAACCAGTACATCTGCAGATATTCCCGACAAAGGCATTTTTTATCTCGTCGTCGGTTACTGTTTTCTTATAATTTTCACGCAGGAAGTTGATTGTAGATATGACAAATCCGGGTGTACAAAAACCGCATTGAACTGCACCGTTCTGTGCATAGGATGTTTGGATTTTCTTAAAAAAATCGAATTCTCGAAGTCCATCAATTGTGACAATCTGAGAGCCGTCGACATGCATAGCCGGAACAAGACAGGAGTTAACAGGTTTATTATTCATAAAAACCGTACATGCACCACACTCACCTTCTCCGCATCCCTCTTTTGTGCCCGTCAGATGCAGTTCATCCCTCAGAATATCGAGCAACCGGTCTAGGGGATCAACTTCTATTTCTATCCCTTTTCCATTCACAAAAAAACTAATATTCATAATCTTTTTCTTCTATCATTGAAGCGATCACTTCGGGTGTTAACGGAATCTTCTTCACTGGCTTTTTCATAGCAAAACTAACCGCAGAAGCAACTGCTGGTGCTGCACCAACAAGTGGAAGTTCACCCAACGCCTTTGCACCAAATGGTCCGTTGAAATATTCATCCTCGACAATATCTACATGAACTTTGGGAATATCTTTTATGGTGGGAATGATATAATCGCGGAATCCCCGATTTTCAATTTCCCCATCCTTAATGCGCATCTCTTCATAGATCCCATATCCAATTCCTTGTAACACGCCTCCTTGGATCTGTCCTTCACTTTGCTGGCGATTAATTGTTTTTCCCACATCATGGGCTGTATAAAATTTCTTCACTTCCACTTGATAAGAAGTGAGATCGATCTCTATCTCGGCGACGTTTGCAGACCAGGAATAAACAGGATAGCCATAACCTTTGTAAGTTTTTTCATCGAAAGATATAAAATCTGGATGTTTGTATTGTGTTCTGACAACTATATTCCCATTCTTTTCTACGAAAGATAAGGCTTTTTGTTTAAACTCATCTGGGGTATGTTCTCTTGCTGAAAGATCTAATTTCTCTAAAATTTTATCACAATTATCGACAAGAAGTTTCCCAACTATCATGGTACTTCGTGAAGCAACGGTTGGACCGCTATTAGGCACTTTGCTTGTATTTTTTTCCTCGATCACGATATCTTCAAATGGAATATTTAATCTTTTTGAGACTATGATCTTATACGCAGTATCGACTCCCTGACCCATTTCGGTGTTAGCAGTTTTGATAACAACTTTACCTTCAGTGAGCACTTCCATTTCAGCGATTGCTTGTATTGTATTTTCCCCTACTCCTGTAAAGCCAGCACCGTGTGCTGCAAGAGAAATTCCGACACCTTTGAGTATGCCATTTGAATTTTTATTGTAATCCGAAAATTCCTTCAGTTTTTCAAAATACTTTGACGAGATAAGTACTTTCTCAATACATTGTGGTAAACCAAAGCTGTAATCGATAGGTTGTCCGGTTGGCAAAACGTCGCCCATGGAGAGTAAATTTCTTTTTTTAATATCCCAAACAGGTTCTGATAATGAGTGAGCAATTTTTTCAATGAGCATTTCGATCGCAAAAAGTGCTTGAGGACCACCGAATCCACGAAATGCACCACAGGGAGGTATATTGGTTTTAACTGCTCTGCCACGAACAATAACATTCTGCAGACGATAACATCCGAATGACGTAAGTACTGCACGTGCAAGCACTACAGGACTCAAGGTTGTATAAGCACCGCTATCAAGCAGGATATCAACATTTAATCCCTGAATGGTTCCATCATTATCGACTGCTGCTTTCATGTGTATTTTTGACGGATGTCTTTTTGTCGTGTAGCGAATGTCTTCTTCTCTATCAAAACTCAACATGACAGGTTTTTGTGCTTTTTGAGCAAGCAATGCGACATGTCCACATATCAACGAGGGGAAATCTTCTTTTCCTCCAAATGCACCACCAGTCATTATTTGTGTTACATCGACCTTTGTTTCCGTGCCCTTGAACAACTCATTCATTGCATTTTGCACATAATAAGGACATTGCATCGACCCTTTGATATGAATTGTGTTATCTTCCGGTATGGCGACAACACATTGAGGTTCAATATACACATGCTCCTGAAGTCCGGTTTCGTAAGTTTCTTCAATGATATACTCAGCATCAACTGCTGCCTTCTCGAAGTCCCCATCAACAAGCGAAATCTCTGCAAATATATCCTTTTTATCATCTTTCGTAAGAGTTTCATCAATGGTTAATGATGTTTTTAGTTCTTCATAAATTATTGCAATATGTTTTTCTGCCTCTCGGAGCATTTGCTTCTTCTCTGCTGCGATCAGCACAATTGGTTCTCCAATATAATTCACTGTTTCGTGAGCAAGATAGGGCATGTCATTTTTGATGATTGCGACATAATTATTTGGAACATCTTTTGCAGTAATAATAGTGAAAGATTCCCAGTTAAAATCTTCATCAAAATGTATTGAGTCTATCTTGGCATGTGCTCGTGTCGACCTGATAGTCTTAGCATACAGTAGATCATCTATCTGTAAATCCCGCACATATTGCTCCTCTCCAGAAATCTTTGATGCAGCATCGATTCGAATTTCACTTATATTTTTCATTGTGTAATTCTCATGTGTGGTACAGATTTACCATGATCAACTGCTAAGATCTCTGCAGCAATGCTAATGGCGATCTCCGCTGGTGATGATCCTCCTATATCCAATCCAACTGGAGAATATAGATTAGATAAATTCGGATCTTTCAATTCTTGTCTAAGCTTATTTACGGTACTCATCACTTTTTTCTTTGAACCTATCATGCCAATATATTTCAACTTTGGATTCTTCTTATATAATTCTTTTACGATTTCATAATCATGCTGATGTCCATGAGTGATGATAACTACAAATGAACCAGCATCAGGTGTAAAAGAATCAAAAAAGGAATGATAATCAGCAAAAATACATTGATCAGCATTCGAATGCAAAGTTTTTGATGCAAACTCACTTCTGTTGTCAATAATTATCACCGAATATTTTTCATGAGGAATGATTTTTTCCAGTGCCTGGCTCACATGTCCACCACCAAAAATATAGATTTTTTTTCTCGGAATGGTCACTTCAAAGAAAACAGTAGCACTTCCCCCGCAGATCATGCCGGTATCTTGCGAATCCTTCTCTGGGTCATCAGACAGATCGTACTCTTTTGAAAAATTAGCCGCAGTTTCAAAGGCAGAAAGGCATTCTTCAATTACCATTTTTTCAAGATTCCCTCCACCGACAGTACCGATAGTTGTACCATCTGACTGAACGAGGATTTTCGAACCTATCTTTGCAGGCGTAGATCCATCTGCCTGAATAACTGTTGCTGTAACAAACGGAATATTTGCTTTTTTCAACTCCAGACTTTTTTCAAGTAATTTCATGACAAAAATTCTTCCTTGTCTTTTTGAGTGTCGACATCCTGTATAATCTGTTCATTGTCGACATTTAGATAATGGATACTATCCTTGTTTTGCTGAATAATTTTTTTGAGATTTGAAGTTACAGAACTCGCAAGGACTTGCTCCACTATCTTTTTACTAAATACAATTGGATGTCCAGCTTTCATGTTATATGATGGAATGATGATCTCACTCCTTTCTCGATTAGCCACCTCTACTAATTTTTCATATACGTATAATGGAATATGGGGCTGATCGATCAGGTGAAGTATGACGTAGTCATCATCTGCGAGATATGTATCCATTTCATGTAATCCGGCTTGAATGCTGCTGAACATTCCCTCAGAATAATGTGTATTTTCAATAAGTATAATCTTATTTCTCAACTGAGGTTCTAGTTCGCCATTCACGTTTTGGATTAATGAATCTTTATTAAATCCCACCACGATAAAAATTCTATCGCAGCATGAATTCAGCTTCTCAATAATATTGATGATGAAAGTTTTATTTTCAAACAGGAGCAAAGGCTTAAAATCACCCATTCTGCTGGAAAAACCTGCTGCAAGTATCAATCCGAGGATTTTCATGTTAGAATTCTAAAGCTCGTGATGCATTTCTCATATCCTTCATACCGCTGCCAGTAAGAAGGATAACTATCGTTTCGTCTTTCGATATGCTTTCCGAATATTTCTCAAAACCTGCCCACGCTGCCGCTGCAGAAGGTTCGACAAAATAACCATATTTTTGAGCAAGGTATTTTTCTGCTTTGAGTATCTCTTCATCAGACACTTTTATAGCAAATCCGTCACTTTTCATAATGGAATCAACAGCCATATACAGATTCCTCGGTGCATTGACCGAGATGCTGTCAGCGATTGTTGTGGATTCTGTATATGTAAAAGTTCCACTCTCCAGATAATCAATAACACCGCAGCTTCTTTCGGATTGAACTGCAATGAGTTGAGGTATTTTTTCTATCAAGTGAAGCCAAAGCAGATCATAAAATCCTTTATAGATTCCAGAGATAATACCTCCATCACCAGTTGGAACGAATATTTTATTCGGGATATCACTTCCTAGTTGAATATATATGTCAAAAGCCCCTGATTTCTTTCCTTCGGTGGTAAGAGGATTATATGCTGTATTTCGATTATACCAACCATGCTTCTTCGATTCCTCTATCGAAATGCCATAGGCATCATCATAGGAGCCATCGATCTTTACCACATCAGCTCCATACATTTTCATTTGCATGAGCTTCTCATCAGGAATATTTTTCGGCACAAAAACTTTTGAGCTGATACCTGCCATCGCACAGAGCCCGGACATAGAGGATGCAGCATTACCGGTCGAGGCGGTGCAGATAGTATCCTTGCCGAGTTCGATGGCTTTTGCCAGCACAAGCATCGAAGCTCTGTCTTTGTAGGAGTACGTTGGATTATGTGTTTCATCAAGGATGTACAATTTTTCTATTGATTTATAACTTACCTTATGAAGTGAATTCTGGGGAAGCATTACTCTTGTGATAATATCATTTGCAGGAAAATGTTCGAGAGGCAGTAATCGAAGGAAATTAAAGATGTTTCCCGGAAATACCATCTGAAAGAACTTCTTTGGATAAACTTCTCTCAGCTTCTCGTAATCGTAGAAAATTTGCAGGCAACCGACAAGCGGGGTATTTTTTTTATTTTTCTGAGCACAATTCGGGCATAGATAGTGGTCATTCTCCTCTATCTCATCTGCTGACCAGTTCGCTCCACACGAAAAACAAGTATAGTAATGTTCTTTCATACGCAATCGACTCGAAAAGACTTGAGGGGAAAATGTTTGTCTACTTTTTTGAGATTACTTTATATACAGAGTCGTTCCCTTCATGACAGATTCACGAACTATATCGGGAATCAAAAATTGGTGTTCGATATTCTTTAATTAATAAAATAACAATTTAAGATTTAAAAATACTATCATATGGAGATTGGATATTCTGTGTTGGATATTGGATATTTATTTTGCAACATGTTACCATGCAATGATATTGTTACATAACTCTTCCCTCAACATCATACTCTCTATTTCTTACCCTCTTAAAATCTCTTTCTTCAACTTACGATACAGTGTAGTCCGCTCGATTCCTAAATTCTCTGCAGTTTTGCTTATATTACCCTCATTTTGCTCAAGATGAAATTGAATATACTTTTGTTCAAATGAATGTACAGCATCGTTTATTTTCTCTATTCGAAAAAGTTCTTCTAATGAGTCATCATTCTTCCCAAAGGCGCCAGCGCATTTCTTCTCAATCTCTTGAGTAATAACCTCATTATCAATAACATTATGACGAATAAAGAGATTCTCGCAGAAACTCGAGAGTTCTCGAATATTTCCGGGCCAGTGATACGATAACAACCGTTTTCTTATCTTATGAAGATCATAATTTAATATCCTGCTATATTGAGTGCCGTGAATTGTGCAAAAATAGTTCATAAGCAGGACAATATCATCCTCTCGCTCTACAAGCGGCGGCAGATGTATGACATTCTTAGCAATTCTGAAATATAGGTCTTTCCTGAATAATTCATCATTGACTAACTCTTTAAAATTCTTATTTGATGCAAAGATTAACTTCACATCTACTTTCTTCTGCTCTCCACCAACAACCCGTATCTCCTTATTTTCAATAGCACGAAGTATCTTTGCCTGTATGGGAAGTGTAACACTTGATATTTCATCAAGAAATAAGTACCCGCCATTTGCTTCTTCGAAATAACCTTTCTTATCATACTTTGCATCAGTAAATGAACCTCTTTTATGACCAAACAATTCAGAATCCACGATATCGGATGGTAATCCCCCTGCATTGACCTTTACGAATGGCTTCCCGGCTCTCTTTGATTGGTAGTATAAATGATGTGCTACAACTTCTTTACCTGTTCCAGTGTCCCCCATTATCATCACATCAACACCTGCATCAGCAAATCGTTTTATCTGCTTTTTTACTTCCTTTATCTTTTTGGATTCACCAATAAATGGAAATTTATCCAGGAAGGTTTGAGTAAGATTCTTCTTCTCCTCCAGCAGTTGCTCCGTTGTTTCTTCTTGCTTCTTTAGCTGATACGCAGCTCTTACATCAGATAGAAATTTATCAACATTGAACTCACCTGTCTTTTCGATAAATGTATGAGCACCCAATTTCATCGCTTGGGCTATTTCACTTCGGCTCGCTTCTCCTGAGATAACGATAACCTTTGATTTCAAGTTACCTTGCTTTACTAAATTTTGAAATACTTCCAATCCATTGAGCTTGCTGTGACTCAGCTTTATATCGAGCAATATAACGGAAGGAGGAAAATCTTCATAAAGTTTGAAGAATTCTGTACTATTCCCAGCTTGTTTTGTTTTAAATCCTAATTCACGTACGAGCTTAGAATAATACGCAGCAAGCTTCTCATTATCTTCAAGGATCAAAATATTTTTCATCATACCCTCCTAATCGATATATGGCAAGAATATCTCAACGATGAAATATCCTTCTTGTAATAACACCTGAAATTTACCATCGTGTTTTTCTATGATTGATCGTGCTATTGGAATCCCCAATCCTGAGCCGGTTTTCTTTGTTGTAAATCCGATTTCTTCAATCTTCTCGAATTCTTCTTGGATTATATCTGTCGAATTCTTTATTATGATGCTGATTACCTGATCGACTTGCTTGACCAATATGGTTATTTGCCGGTCAGCAGTTACTGCATCAAGAGCATTAGAGATAATATTTTTCAATGCAGCTTTTAGCAATTTTTCATCTGCTTGAAGAACAAATTCCTTTCCAATATTCACTTCTATAGAATCTATATTCGGATGGTTATATAGATCCATCAGAATCTCGTCTAACATAGAATGAATGCTTACTTCCTCTTTATACAATTCATTGATCTGCGAAAAATTTGAAAGCGTTTGAGCAACTTGTGAAATATCTTTAATAGTCTCCAGAATTGAGCAAACTTTTTCTGACTTCTTCTTTTTCAAACCATTGTAGTATTCGTCAACCTGCAATTTGATCATTAAT
>DRBZ01000096.1 GCA_011043895.1 Candidatus Cloacimonadota bacterium | reverse complement strand
CAGTACGAGGAATACACAATGTGAAAGAACTTATCCGGGTAGATGAGCCCCTTGAATTGCATGAGAACATCTATTCCACTGGAGAACTTGCAAATATTGAGCAGTCATTGATCGTGAGAACGGTTAAAGGGTTGGCCGTTATTGTGGGCTGTTCCCATCCTGGTATTGGACTGATACTGGAAACTGCAAAGCAATTCGGTGAACCCTATGCGCTCATTGGCGGATTTCATGGCTTCAAGAAATACGAACTACTGGAACCTTTAACTATTGTATGTCCTACTCATTGCACCGAACACATACAGGAGATAAAAGATCGATTCCCGGGAAAATATATTGAGGGTGGTGCGGGAAAAGTGATCGAAATTGAATAATAGAAAAATCTAACAGAAAAGGAAAACCTGTGAACAGAAAAAGTCTTATTTCAAAACGTGTAAGTTCGATCAGTAAATCAGCAATTCATGAGATGACACGGCTTTCGAAACAGGTCGAGGACGTGGCATTTCTTTCCTGGGCAAAACCTACATCAGGTACCCCCGCGCATATCAACAAAGCTGCGATCGAAGCGATTGAAAAGGGACTTGTGGGAGGATATTCACCAAGCGACGGGCTGCTCGAACTGAGAAATGAGATCGTAAAAAAACTGGAAAGAGATAATAACATTATTGCAAATCCCAACCAGATATTAGTTACCGTCGGTGCGATCGAAGGCATTGCTTCAGCAGTAATGGCATGCATCGATCCCGGTGATGAAGTCATCGTACCGTCCCCTACGTATTCTACGCATGTTCGCCAGGTACTGCTCGCATCAGGAAAACCAGTCTTTGTTCCACTTCATGAAGAAGATAAGTTTGCCCTTCATATTGAAGATATCAAAAAGGCGATCACTCCGCGAACAAAAGCGATTTTGTATTGCAGTCCAAACAACCCGACAGGCACGATATTTCCTGAAGAAACATTGAGAGGAATCGCTGAAATAGCACTTGAGAACGATCTGATGATTATTACTGATGAGGCTTACGAATACTTTGTTTATGACGGCAATAAACATTTCAGCATCGCTTCGATCCCGGAAGTGCAGGATCATGTGATATCCTGCTATACTTTTACAAAAACCTATGCAATGACGGGCTGGCGTATCGGCTATCTTCATGCACAGGAATACATGATCCCTCAGATCAAAAAAGCTCATATTCCCTTTGCGATCTGCGCACCGGTAATTTCTCAATATGCTGCAATTGAGGCATTGAGAGGATCGCAGGATTGTGTTAAAGAGTTTCGAGATCACTACAAATCTGCACGAGATCTTATGTGCAGCCGTCTCGATCAGCTCGATAAGATATTTTCTTATGTGAAACCAACCGGCTCATATCTGATGTTCCCGAAAATCCTTGCTGATGAGGGGAAGAATTCAATGAATTTTTGCGTGAACCTGCTCCAGAAAGCAAAGGTTTCCACTACTCCGGGCATTGCTTTTGGGCCAACCGGAGAACAGCATTTACGCCTATCATTCTGCGTTGACGAAGACATGATCAATACAGCATTTGATCGAATTGAAAAATATTTTTCTAAAGGAGAATTGCAATGATACATCATGCTGGACTTACTATTACTGATCCTGCTGACATTAAGAATTTTTATCAGGACATACTCGGTCTAAAGATCAAGAATGAATTTACCCTTAAAAAGGAACTCAATCAAAAATTATTTGGCTTCTATGAAGATGTACCAGTTACAATGGTCTCAAATGGTGAAGCAGATATAGAGATCTTTGTTACAAACCTGCCGGCACGAAACAATTATTCCCACCTTTGTATTGAAGTTGAGGATAGAGATGTACTTATTAATGAAGTAAAGAAAAAAAACTATCCTCACACGGTGATAGAAAGGGATCTCTATCCACTCGTTTTCATCCAGGATAAATTTGGAAACTGTTTTGAGATCAAAGAAAAACCAAAGAAGAAGTGATACTATGAAAATTGCAATTGCAAGCGGAAAAGGTGGTACCGGCAAGACAACTCTTGCGACAAATCTTGCTCACCTCCTTTCTCAGAAATTCCCTGTTGTTCTCGCAGACCTTGATGTGGAAGAACCCAATTCCGGATTTTTCATTAAAGGGGAAAAGATACAGGAGAAAAAAGTTTTTAGGATGATCCCTGAATGGGATCAAGATAAATGTGTGCTCTGTGGTAACTGCCAAAGAGTATGCAAGTTCAATGCGGTTATAAAATTGGGAGAAGAGATATTGGTGTTCAATCAACTCTGCCATGGCTGCTATGCATGCTCTGAGTTATGTCCTCAGAATGCGCTTCCCATGACTTCTTATGAAGTGGGAAAGATCACAGAATTTAGACAGAATGATCTGCATTTTTTGGAAGGAAGGCTTAACGTGGGCGAAGAGCAGGCAGTGCCTGTGATCAAGGAGACGATCAATTTTGCAGAAAAGAAGTTTGCACCAGGCATACTTCGAATTTTTGATGCCCCTCCCGGGACTTCCTGCCCGGTTATTGAAGCAACAAAGGATGTCGATTATATCATTCTTATCACCGAACCGACTCCTTTTGGCTTGTACGATCTGAAACTCGCAGTAGAAGTAATGAGAGAACTCAAAAAAGATTTCGGAATTGTTATAAACCGACATGGAATCGGAAATAATGATGTAATCCGATACTGCAAAGATGAAAGAATTCCACTCATCGGTAAAATTCCCAACATGAAAACAGCAGCAGAAACTTATGCAAAAGGTGGATTGCTCTCTGAAACTATTCCGGAGATTAGGAATGCTCTTGAAAAAATTATCGATAATTTGCGAACTTTGGAGGTGTTGTCATGAAAGAGATAGTGATCATATCAGGAAAGGGTGGCACTGGCAAAACCTCTATCACTGCAGCGTTTGCGATGCTTGCAGGAAATAATGCAGTCATTGCGGACTGTGATGTCGATGCAGCTGATATGCATCTCTTGCTTGAGCCTGATTTCTCACATGCAGAAGATTTTTATTCCGGCTTCAAAGCAGTTATCGACCAGCAGAAATGCACAAAATGCGGGAAATGCAAGCAGGTTTGCAGATTTGATGCAGTGCAAAAGAACGATGATTCATACACGGTAACTCCCATGGATTGTGAAGGATGCGCATACTGCGCTGAGGTCTGTCCTGCAGCAGCAATTCAAATGGTTGAACAGAATGTAGGCAAGTGGTATATCTCAAAAATTAAAAGTCAAACTGAAATGGTTCATGCAAAACTTGGCATTGGTGCGGATAACTCCGGAAAACTGGTCGCAAAAGTCAAAAAGGAAGCGAAGAATGTTGCCCTTCAAACCGGCAAGGATCTTATTCTTGTGGATGGTTCTCCGGGAATTGGTTGTCCAGTAGTATCTTCCTTATCAGGTGCCGATTATGTGATTCTTGTTACCGAACCTACCCTATCCGGTTTTCATGACATGAAACGGGTTTTCGAGCTTATTCAAAATTTCCATCTTTCCTCGGGTTGCATCATAAATAAGTATGATGTGAATGTTGAAATCGCTGAAAAAATTCACGATTTTTGTGAGACAAATTCCGTTGATCATATTGCAAATATCCCCTATGATGAGACCTTCACTGCCGCGATGACAGAAGGCAAAACAATTATCGAATTTGATGATGGTAATTTAACAAATATTTTAAAAGACAGTTGGAAGAAAATATTGTTGCTCACGGATAGTCACTGATGAACACAGATAAATTATCCTAAAGGTATATTTAATCATTTAATATTATCTGTGTTAATCTGCGTTAATCCGTGAGCTATAAAAATACAAAATGGAGAAAAAAAATGAAAATAGCATTTACCACAAAAGGAACAGACTGGGACTCCCCTATTGACCCACGATTCGGAAGAACCGATTATATCCTCATGTATGATGAAGACAAAGACGTCCTCACCGCCATTGACAACACAGATATTTCAGAAGTAGCCCATGGCGCAGGTCCCCGAACTGCCCAGAAACTCTTTGAGCAAAAACCTGATGTATTAATAACCGGAAACGGACCGGGCGGAAATGCCGCAAGAGCTCTGCAACAAGGAAACATCAAGATTGTAACCGGTGCTGGAACGATGACTGCAAAACAGGCATACGATGCATATAAAGATGGAAAATTGAAGTCACGAAAATGATAATTGGATTATTACCTGCCATCAAAATATAAGTATCAGATGTATGAAAAAGTAAGAAATGTTGAAACACAATGTAAATGGTACTCCGTCTGTCCGATGAAATACTATTTCGAAGCTGGCAAACTCGATGAGAAATGGGTTAAAGAATATTGCCATGGTGACTGGTCAATATGTGTGCGCTATCATTTGGAAGAATCCGGGCAATATCATCCTGACAATATGCTCCCAGACGGCTCTATAGCAAATGATTTGTAATTCCCCGTGTTGTCATGGACCACTCCATGACAATATTTAACAGATTATGAAAGGAACCAATGAAAACCTATTTTGAATGCTTTCCCTGTTATGTGCAGCAAGCGCTTCGTGCAGCCCGGCTCTTTACCGATGATCCAAAAATAATCAAAAATCTTATCGATGAAGTTGGTATGCTGTTCCCCAAAATTACCTTTGATATGACCTCTCCTGAAATTGGGGAATTCATCTATGGGAGAATGCGTGAAATTTCCGGAGTAAATGATCCATATAAAAATTTAAAAAAGCAGAGCACTGATGAAGCACTCGATCTTGTTCCATTCTGCAGAAAATTACTTACTGAAAGCGCAGATCCTCTTTTCATGGCTATAAAACTGGCTATCGCAGGTAATATGATCGATTTTGCGATTCACCATGAAGTTGATATTCGAGCTGAGATAGAATCGATCGTTCATAAAGAACTTACTATCAATGATTATGATTCTTTTAGAAAACGATTAGAAATTTCTGAAACCATTCTCTATATCGGTGATAATGCTGGCGAATCTGTTTTTGACAGACTTCTTATCGAGCAGCTGCATGATAAAAAAATATATTTTGGCGTACGAGGTACACCCGTAATAAATGATGTTGTTGAAGAAGATGCCATGCAGGCAGGAATCGACAAGGTCGCTGAAATCGTTTCTTCAGGTTCTCCGGTACCCGGCACGATCCTTTCAAAATGCAATAAGGAGTTCGTAGAACTTTTCCAAACAGCTAATATTATCATCAGCAAGGGACAGGGAAATTATGAAGGACTTTCCGACGAAGAGCGCGAGATCTTTTTCCTTCTCAGGATAAAATGCGAAGTGATAGCCGGACATATTGGCGTTCCGATTAGATCACTTGTGCTGATGAGATCGGATTTAAGGTAACCACCCATCTCCGCTACGCTTCGCCGTGGCAGGCGAAAAGCGCCCGCCGTCGTTTCGCTTCAGTCTTCTCCGCCAGCTGGCGGATACGCCCAGACAGGATGGCGCTGCAGTCTTTTTATCAGGGCGTATTGTAAGAAGCCTGACGTTTTCCGCTTTGCTCAAATTAGAAATGTCTTCGGGCAAACTCCCTTCCTGATCCTGATTTAAGATATTTCTCAAATGCAATTGCTTTCTTTTTAGAATGAAACGCGAAATAGTTCTGTATTATCCAGGGTTTGAATTTTGAAGTATGAGGGACTTCTCCTTGATTATGTTTTTTCAAACGATTTTGTAGATTTTCTGTAAATCCCGTATAATGTTTTGTAGGATATTTCTCACTTTGAAGGATATAAACGTAGTAAAATTCATTCATAATGGCCTGCCAAGTCGTAGTCTTGGAGCAAATTATTGGATTAACTGAAGTTATAAGACCGCCTTCATTACATTACGGCGTGTCAGTCTTCGCTTTCCGCTCTGCTCCAAGCGAAGACTGGTGGAGGTGGCGGGAGTCGAACCCGCGTCCAGAGATTTAGCTGCAGGAAATTCTACATTCTTAGTACATCGTAATTTGGTCATCTCATCAAGAACAATGTACAAGTCTCTCAGAGATCAAGTCTATTAAACTTCAACACTGCACATAGACATAGCAGCATCTAAGCCATTGAAAACGGCATCTGAAAAATCGTCAATGGCACCGACTTGACAGATGAGCTACATTAGTTATGCAGCTAGTGCAAGATTTTCATCTGCATTTCAATTTAGCATCACCAAGTTTAACGGGATAGGTAATCTGCCCGAAATGCTATTCCTGCCTCTGCAGTCCCTGTCGAAACCAGTCACCCCCTATGTATCTTTAAAAAAGCGATTTAAACAATTTATAATATAGCGACACTAAACTTACTGTCAAGTTCGGATGCAAAAAAAAACGGCTTCATCCCGAATAATCAGGACAAAGCCGTTAATATAGTTTTCTTTCTTAGCTTAGAATCCTAAGTCAATTGCAAGTTTATGAGTTACACCTTCATCAAGAAAATCAGGTGAGTAAGCATAGTCGAAACGGAAATCACCAAACAGGATGGAAGCACCCATTGTGAAATCTTCTCCATCAAGCCCTGCACGGACTGCAAAAAGGTTGGCAAGCCAGCCTTCGACACCAAGATGCAGCTTGAAATCATTTTTCTGATCACCTTCGCGTCCAAGGGATTGTGAGATTTCAGCAGTTCCGAGTACATCAAAAGAGGTGAGTTGAAGATCTGCAGCAGCGCCGATTCGGAGCATCGGGAGAATCTCATCTTCATGATCGGAATCCGTATCCCACTTCATCTTTCCACCGAAATTCAGCAAACTTGCCCCAATGCGTAATTGCTTTATCAGTCCGCTGGAAACAGGAGTCATAACCATTGCGCCAAGATCGAATGCAAAACCAGTTGCCTTGTTTTCATCAATGGATTGTGTCATATACTTGGCTCCTGCACCAAAACTGAGCAAAGATATGATCTTACCACCTGCAGAAATACCAAGAGCCATATCATTTGAACTGAAAGTATCACCTGTGGGACCTTGTCCTGGCAGGCATTCTATAATATCGCTCACTCCAATGGTGTTCAAAGTAACTGCCAGAGCTGCATTACGTTTGCCGCCCACGATGATAGAGGCCTGGTAGTTCATCCTGTCCAAGCTCATAATATTGTACATTGCACCAAGGCGTGTGCCTTTTATCTGGCAGAGCCCAGCAGGATTGTAGAATGGTGCAGAGCCATCATCAGCAATAGCAGTAAATGCATTCCCAAGACCGGCTGGACGAGCACCAACAGGAATTCTCAGGAAAGCACCTCCCTGACCGCCGGCAAAATCTTCTTCTGCTAAAGCAAGGGAAGTGAATAATCCAAGTATTGCTACGAAAGAAAGTAATGTTTTAAGTATCGTATGTTTTTTCATGTTAATCTCCTTTCCTAGCGTAATACCGCTACTTTGATGATCTTTTTCTCATTAGCTTGATTTTCAACGATGATAAAATAAACACCATTTGCAACATCGTCGCCATATTCATTTTTTCCATCCCACAACATACTGATAGAGCCGACATCATCGCGCTCTTTTACCAATTCACCAGCTATGTCGTATATTCTCAGCTTGGTGATAGGTGAAGTAGGATCATCAAAGTTAGGGAATATTTCACCTTTATCAGGATATCCTTCATGTCCAATCTTAAATGGATTTGGTCTGAAGAATGGCTCATCAATTGTTGGAGCTGGCATCAGACTGGTAGCGATGCTCGCATATATTGTTGGAAGGTCACTGGAAAGTGATACATTGTTCATAACGGTTGTGGTATCAGCAAGATGGGGATTCACTGTTACATCGATCCATTCCTCCTGGTCGACCTCACCTGCCTGTAATTCATCCAAATGCCAGTACACAAGATGATTATCCGTATCATACACACCACCAGCTGAACAATTCTCAAAGATCATATAAGAGGTGTCGGGAAGCTGATCAAAGATATCTACTCCGTACAACGTGGTCGTAAGTGGATTGCCATAAGAAATGGTATAACGAACTGTTGAACCACCTGCAGCAGCAAATCCGCCTGTGTCATCCGTAACATCAAGTACGAGTTCGTCCGGTGCAAGATAAAGATTAATACTCTTTCTTCCGATGCCACTCGCTTCTACATAGAGCTTGCCGCTGTAGGTGTTCGTCATACTGATATCCATTGGTACATGGATCTCACAGCTGATCGTCTCCTGTCCGGATGCGGCAATGGAATC
This sequence comes from Candidatus Cloacimonadota bacterium, assembly GCA_011043895.1. Taxonomy (GTDB): domain Bacteria; phylum Cloacimonadota; class Cloacimonadia; order JGIOTU-2; family JGIOTU-2; genus Celaenobacter. The sequence continues at coordinate 711 of DRBZ01000096.1, read as the reverse complement.
TATGAGCACGGGTGTAATGAAAATGCTGTCTGAGGGTACTATGTTACCAAATCCATCTTCGAGATTATCTGCATAAAGATCGATATTGTAGAGTGATTTTGCTCCGCCGATTTCCATAACATCAAAATCGAATGTCAATACAGAACCGGGTGAATACACATCAAAGGTTTTGGAATCAAGTGAAAGCATCATGTTAGGAAATTCTTCTGGTGGCGAGGTATAAATGGTCAAACCACCGATCGCATTGATGGTTGCACTCGTCCCAAGCATTTGTTGAGCTTGTACTGATCCTGTATGATTGAACTGACTTGTCATATTTTCACCCACATAGGATTCCATTGCAAGCTCATAAGAAGCCGAATCGTTGCTAGTGTTATATATCTCAACAGTGAGATTTGCAGCTGTTGCAAGGTCGATATTCAGTTCTTGAACTCCACCAGTTGAGAGCCATTGCGAATTTGGAATTTCAGAAATCCATACACCATAATCATTCATTCCGGCAAAATTACCATCGCCATCGTAGATGATAAGTTGCAAACCATCATATCCCAGAGCATCGAGCTTAATTACGATCCTGCTTTCATCAGGAACAGTACCAACTTCAAGCGCAAGAATTGCAAGAGCAGTGTTACCATGATCGCCGATTCCTGCCCAGTCAATCCAATATCCAGTAGGATCAGTCCAACCGGTTCTCCAATAATAATAATCATT
>DRBZ01000046.1 GCA_011043895.1 Candidatus Cloacimonadota bacterium | reverse complement strand
CGTGAAAATCGGAAGCGGTCCCCGCCACTGTAATCAGCATCTTTTGTAAGGAGACGTCACTGATCCCGATAATCGGGAATGGGAAGGCATCCTTGTTCGGCTGTAAGCCAGGAAACCTGCCTTATATATTAGACAATTATTTTTCGGCGGAAAAAATAATCCTCAATATTTTGAGACCCATTTTCTGCCGAGATTGGGTTTTTTTTATTTATGATAAGATTCCTTCCGCTTTTCATGCTTGTTATAATCACAGGATGCAGCACGCAAGAACAGAATATTGATTCTACTGAACAAAGTATCATTATTCTCTCTCCAGAAATTGCTGAGATTGTGTGTGCTCTTGGGGCAGAACAATCTATAATTGGCATCACGCAGGAATGTGATTACCCTCCATCTTTAAGGAAAAAACCTATTGTTGGAAGCTTTAGCTCACCGAATGTTGAGCGAATTGTTCAATCTAGACCAGACCTTGTACTGCTTTCTGGCATGGAGCAGGACATGATAAAACATTCACTTGAAAATCTTGATATTGAAGTGTATCAATATTTCCCTAACTCGCTTGATTCGCTCTACCAAACCATTATCTCAATTGGATCGTTGCTTGATCTATCAAATCGGGCTGACTCTCTTGTGCATTATATGAAAAATGAGATAAATTCTTTACCGCCACACAATCATTTCACTTCAATTTTTGTTGAAATATATCATTCACCTCTTATGACTGTTTCTGATAATTCTTTTGTGGGAGATGTTTTGGATCATGCAGGATTAACCAACATTTTCCCAGACCTACCCAGAGAGTATTGTGCTGTTTCATCAGAAAAAATAGTCGAGATGAATCCGGACATTATATTAATCACATATCCTGGAGTTTCATCTCAGGATGTAAAAGAAAGACTCGGCTGGAATGTTATCAGTGCTGTTCAGAAAGATCAGATATATACAGTTGAAGACATCAATCCGGACATCATACTTCGTGCTGGTCCCAGAATATCAGAAGGTATCCAGAGACTCTCACAAATCGCCACCATGACAAATGAATAAGAAAACAGCAATTCCACTTTCTTTTATCGGATTAGGAGTAATTATCTTACTTGCACTTCAATTTGGCGGAAGTTCGATCCATATTCTTTCCCTCTCCGAAAGTGCAAAAAATATTCTTTTACATATTAGAATTCCAAGGGTATTGCTCGGACTAAGTACCGGGTTGGTTTTAGCAACCAGTGGTGGTGTCTTGCAAGGAATGCTGCATAATCCTCTCGCTGAACCATATCTGCTGGGTATTTCATCGGGAGCAGCTCTTGGAAGTATCGTTGGTCTGCTATTAAAAAAAGTGTATTTCATGCCACTCTTTGGATTTTTTGGCGCACTCCTCTCAATGATACTCGTTTGGAAAATTGCCCAAAAACAAAAATTCATTGATAAAACAAGATTGATCCTCTCAGGTATAATTGTCACTATGTTCTTCTCTGCAATTATCGCCCTTCTGATGAGTATTTTCCGAAGAGATCTTTCTCAAATATTCTCAATTATCATGGGAAATCTCGGGTACATGTTTTCATGTAAGACCATCTATCTATTATGGCTTATCGTATTTCTTTCCTTAGCAGGAACCATCGTGCTTAATGTATATGCACTCCGATTAAATGTACTCTCTCTTGGCGATTATTCTGCCACTTCACTCGGTGTGAATGTGTATAAAACACGAAAAGTCCTCTTTATTCTCACATCTTTTCTTGTTGGTATTATTGTCTCTTTTGTTGGTATTATCGGATTCGTCGGACTCATAATCCCTCATATTTCACGCATGCTTGTGGGACCAAATAATAAACTCGTTCTCCCTCTTGCTGGAATTCTTGGTGCAGGATTTCTAATTCTATGCGATACCATAGCCCGTTCTATCCTTGTTATTGAACTGCCAGTCGGAGTTATTACCGCACTTTTTGGTGCTCCGTTCTTTGTTTTTTTATTAAAAAGAAAATAAACCGTTCTTTTGCTGACGCATAGTGTGTAGATGAGCGTATGTGTTAAACAAGCGCTATCTTGACAGAACCGATATTATCAAATTTCTCCATTCGTTCCATAATCTCATGTTTTACATCATCAAGAAATGAATCATCCTTACCTATTGCAAGCTCAATTACTACGTTATTCTCATCATCGATACCAATGTATTTCACCAGCTTCAGGCTGATAATATCAACACCAACCTTACCATAGATCACTTTTTGTAATGCTTTTTCCACATTCTTCTTGGTAAGAGATTCATCGAACTGCTTTCCCAGGTTCTTCTTTTCCCAGTCTTTGATAGCCGAGCGAAGTGCATCAACCGCAAGTACAGAACAATGCATCTTGACGGGTGGTAATCCACCCAGTTCCTCAGATGCTTGTTTCCACGTGATTTTTTTTGCTTCTTCTATGCTCTTCCCGAGTGCAAGATCAGTAATTATCGAAGCAGTGGCAATATTTGAAGCACAACCATAAGATTGAAATTTGATATCTTCGATCTTCTGGGTCTCTGGATCAACCTTAAGATAGACCGTGAGTTGGTCACCACAGGCAGGACTTCCTTCAGTTGCTTCTGCATCTGGATTATCAATCGTACCTACATTGTGTGGATTCTTGAAATGTTCGATCACAAGTTCTGAATACTTGATAGCCATTACGACTCCTTTTTACCAAGTGGGCTTCTTCTTCGTAACTCGGCAACCGTTCTTTCCAGCACATCAACTGTTCGCAAGATTCCTTCCCTGGTGACAAATCTGTCAAAGGTAAATCGTACTGATCCGTGTGATTCTTCGTGAGTACGTCCGGTATTCATCATAATATAATTCGGCTTTAGATTTTCAGAGGAACAGGCGGATCCTGTATCGACATGGATGTTCTCAAAATCAAGCATCATCATGATCGCTTCACCCTCGATATAGCGAAATGTCACATTTAAATGTGCGGGACTTCGCTCACCTAATGGAGGTCCATTAAGTATAGAGTCAGGTATGCGTGATAGGAGCTGATTGTATAGTAATTTTTGCAACTCCCGATAATACGCGATTGTCTTATCAAAATCTTTGAATGCAAGTTCTACCGCCTTGGCACTTCCTACAATTCCAGGAATGTTTATTGCGCCGGGTTTTAGTTTAAAAACACGGGTGATGCCAAATTGTGTCTGCCTAATCTTAGTCCCTTTTTTTGTATAGAGTATGCCGTTGCCTTTCGGACCATTGAACTTATGCGCAGAGATAGAAATTGCGTCAATACCCATATCCTGTACATCGATCGGCACCTTTGTATATGCTTCACATGAATCCATGAATAAATAGATTTTCTGATCCGCTTCATCAAGTATTTTTCTGATAGCTTTTGCATCCTGAACAGCACCAAGTATGTGATTTACATGTGTAAATGCTGCCAGTACAGTATCCGGACGAATTGCGTCTCTTAACTCATCGAGATCAAGATATCCATCTTTATTCGCAGAGATGTATGTTCCTTCAAAGCCGAGTTTCTCTAAACCCTGGAACACGGCAAGAACAGAAGGATGTGAAACAGTTGAACAGATGAAATGTTTGCCCCGTTCTTTATTCGCCTGCATAATACCTTGTATGGCAATGTTATTAGCATCGGTACCACCTGAGGTAAATGTGATCTCTTCTGGTTCTGTGTTCAGGGTTTTCGCCACGGTCTGTTGTGCCTGTTCTATCACTTCTGCAATCTCTGTACCAATACTTGTAAATGAACCTGGATACCAATATTTATTCTTGAGGAATGGCATCATCGCATCAAGTACTTCGGGAGCAAGTTTCGTGGTTTTGCAGCTATCAAGATAGACTTCTTTTTCGCTCATTCTACACCGTTTCGTTATTTTTTCAAAAAGTCAGCAAGCGTATAGGTATCAAGGAAATTATCAATATGAGTATTGAAATCATTCCAGAAATCCTGAAAGGTACATTGGTCGATAAATTCGCAAAGTTTTTGGTTCTTGCGCTCTTCACAATTGTGAATATGAGTGCGTCCATCCACCGCAGCTATGATGTCCTTTACAGTTATTTTTTCCGGCTCGCGAGCCATCTTATAACCACCTTTTCTTCCTTTGATAGCATTTACAATGCCGGCTTGCTTGAGTCTGCGGAACAATTTCTCAAGATATTTATTGGGAATATTCCTCTTCTGTGCAATTTTGAAAACAGAATATGGAACAGATCGATCTTGTTTTGCAAGCTCCTGAAGAGCACGCAAGCTGTAGTCTGTGTCAATCGATATTTTCATAGAAACTCCTTAAAGTTTAATACTTAAAACATACAGATTGAGTATGATATCGTCAATAAAAATCTTGGAAATTTTGGAATTAAATTATTTTTTTGATAAAAAACCGGTTTTAAAAAATATCAATATTGAAGTAACCAACAATGATTTTGTCGGATTAATCGGACCAAATGGAGCTGGAAAATCCACTCTCCTGAAATGCATCACCGGTTATCTGCAAAACTATTCAGGTAAGATATTCATTTCAGCCAAAGCCTTGCAAGATATTGAACCAAAAGAAAGAGCAAGGATGATCGCTGTCGTGGTTCAGCAACCACAATTTGAATTTGATTTCACCGTCCGTGATATGGTACTTATGGGTAAATTTCCCTATCTTGAATTCTGGGAAAATTATACTTCACAGCAAGAACGTGAAACCGATAAACTTCTCGAAAAGCTGAATATTGAGCACATTGCAGATCGTCATCTTAGTGAACTCAGCGGAGGTGAATTCCAGATGGTCATGATCGCCCGTGCGTTGAATCAAAACACACCGATTCTTCTCTTTGACGAACCTGCATCTCATCTGGACATACATCACCAGATAGAAATATTCCAACTGCTTAAGAAGCTTAACCAAGAAGAACATAAGACAATTATCGCTGTCTCCCACAATATCAATCTTGCAGCGGAATTCTGTGACAAGATCATCATCCTTAACAATGGCGAACTGGTGAATTTTGATTCAACAGATCAAGCACTCACACAACAAGCAATGAAGAACATTTTTAGCGTACCAATCGAAGTGGTAAAGAATCCTTTTACCGGCAAACCCAATGTGCTTTATAATTATTCACCAGAGAAAGATGAAAAGTAAACTTTTTTTCCTGGCTCTTTTCTTAATTATCCCTTCACTGGTGTATTGTACTTTCAGAACGAAGATCAGTGGGCAGATTCTCTCCGCAGAAACTGATGTAGCCATTGCTCATGCACGTATTGAAATTATAAAAACAGAAGAAATAATTCTCGCTGATGAAAAGGGCAATTTCTCTATTGACATAGAGCAGGACAATGAACCTTTTGAGATACACATCTCAAGCATAGGATATAAAGATAAGCATTTTGTTTTTGAAGCGGGTGTTCGATATGCAGTTATACCACTTGAATCCGAACCTATCATAATCCCTGGAATTACAATCAAAAGTACACAAGATAACGTTCTTACCTTAGCACAATCGAATATTTCGGTTATGCTGCCCGAGAATGCAAATAATCTGGAAATAGCCGAACTCATTGTACGCCATCCAGATATTATAGTAAAAGAAAATGCAATGGGTGAACAATCTATTCAATTACATGGACATGAATCTCGTCATGTAACGCTTATGCTCGACGGATTGAAGCTGAACAATCCTTCAATGAACTCATTTCATGCAATTCCTATTGAACAGATTGATCATATAGAAGTAATTACAGGAAATGCTTCTTCGGCAGCAGGAGATGCTGCAATGGGTGGCGTGATTAATTTTGTCACTAAAAAACCAATCCATGATTTTTCTCAGGATATTCTTATTACAACCGGTAGCTGGAATAACTACTCAGCTAATCTTCAAACAAACCTCACTACAGGAAAGATTAAAAACCTTATTAATATTTTCGGGCATAAGGCAACTAATGACTTTATTTACTGCAATCCACTGGAAGAAAAAGATATAAGAAGAACTAATAATGATATCACAGAAGGTTCTATTTCATCAAAAAGCACTTTTGAACTAAGCAAAGATCTCTCCTCGACTCTCTCTTTCCTTCTATATAAAGCCGAAAAGGGAATTCCTGGGCAAACAACTGACTATATGTGGTTCAGTCACGCACGAGCTCATGCACTTAAGCTCGATCTGAAAGAACAAGTTAGGATACAGGTCAATGAATATTCTCATGACGTCATGCTTTCTTTTCAACAAGCAGAGAGCCGCTATAGAAATAAGATCGAAAATCCATTCTACACTTATGATTCAGAAAATAGATCCAGAATTTTTGATGCGCTCTGGCAATTTGACCATATAATTGGTTCATGTTCATCCAGAGCAAAAGTTGGATTCAGGCACGAGAACTATACCTATTACGATCATCTTGTTCCAACTCAATCAATTGACTTGAAAATACGTAATAATGTTTTTGCATCATACGAAAGCTTGATACCTTTTTCGCTCTTTAAAAGCAGTATCTCCATCATCCCATCTCTAAGGATTGATAAATTAATGAACGATGATGCTTTTCTCTCATCTCATTTGACGATCGAAGTTCCTCGTGGTCCTGACAAATTCCAGCTATCTATCTCGGGAGGGAACTCTTATACTATGCCTGAGTTTACCTCACTTTTCTGGAAAGGTGATTCCCGGGTTCAGGGCAACCCGAATCTCAAACCCGAGCAATCATTGGGAGGAAAAACAAGTGTTGAATGGACATCAAAATATTTTTCTATGAAAGCTTCTGCTTCCTACAATCGTATTGAAGATCTTATCTACTGGTATAGAAGCGCTATGGGTGTTTGGAAGCCGGAGAATCTAACCGATGCAGAACTCTATGGATTTTCTGGAACAGCCACGTGGGAACCATTTGAAATAGTTTCTTTATCTTTAAGTGGCTCAAAAATAGTTCCAATCAATAAGACAGGCAGTAGTGACCATCACAATAAGTATCTTCCTCACAAGCCATTGCATAAATTTGGAACTGAGGTGACAGTATCGCCTTTTCCATTGGAATGTTCATTTTCACTGAATACTATCGGAAAGCAATATGATAATTTCAGCAACACTGTTGTAGTAAATGGCTACACAACCTGCGATGTCGGAATTTCCTATTCATCAAAACTATCCGACAACCTAAGACTGAATGCGTTTGTTGGAGTGAAAAATATCTTCGATGAATCATACGAAACATCACGAAATATTCCAGCTCCTGGACGTAACTTTCAGTGCTCACTTAAATTAATACTCCAATAGAAGGATACTATGAAAAGAAATCTCACTTTATTACTTTTTATACTTTTAATAATCCCGCTCAATGCCTATGAAGTATTTATTGTAAACAGTAATGATGAAACTCTTTCCTGTTATGATACAAGCTCATCATCGCTTGAGAATCATATCCTTCAACTCGGACAATATGCAAATCAAATCGTTATTCGGGATTCCATCGGATATGTGGTAAATTCTGGAGTGCATAATATCCAGATAATCGATCTCGAGAATATCTCAACCGTGGGCTATATTTCCTGCCCAAATGGTTCAAATCCCTACTGGATGGTGCTGCATCCGGACCAGCACAAAGCATATGTCACTGGGCTATTTACAAACACTGTATATAGTATTGATCTTGAAACCCAAGAAATGATCGGAACAATACCAGTTGGTTCCTCACCTGAGGGAATGGTAATCCATGATGATTATTGTTATGTGATGAATTCTTCTTTCGGTTCACCTGCTGGTTCTGTGTCGGTCATTGATATTGATTGTGATGAAGTTGTCGGGATAATTCCTGTCGGTAATAATCCACAATTTGCAGCAGTTGATAACATGGGAAGACTACATGTGGTCTGTACCGGTAATTATGGTTACGGAAGCCCAGCAGTATGGGGAAAGATATACATTATCAATACAGAAAATTATAATGATGTTAGTATTGTGGATATTGGAGGTTCACCAACCAAGATAGCTATTCACCCAAATGGTATTGCGTACCTCGCAGATGGATTTGGGCTTGGTTTTATGGCATACAATTCACATGACTTTTCGATCATTCATTCGTCCTCAAGCTTATGGGCTAGCGGTGGAAGTTTTATTCAATTCGATGAGAATGGCACAATGTATCTCGGTGATTCCATGGATTGGATCAATAACGGAAGAGTGTATATTTATTCTGCTGATGAGGAATTACTTACTACTCTTACCGTCGGTGTTAATCCCCAAGATGCTGGATTTTTATATCCAGGAGTCAGCGTAGATGCACCTCCACAAGAAAACATAACTGCATGCAACTATCCGAACCCATTCTCAGCCTTTACAACAATTTCTTTTTTTCGCCAGTTTGCGGATACGCCATGGCAGGGGAATTTAAACAAACTATATCGGATAGAAATCTATAATTTAAAAGGACAACTAATAAAAAAACTCACCTCGTTCCCAAACTCCTGTTTGGGAATGCAAGAAGTAACCTGGAACGGCACAGATACTAATGATCAAAAAGTGCCAAATGGTGTATATCTTTACAAAATTGTGTCCGGAAATGTAGAAACAACATTTCATAAAATGATAGTATTGAGATAAGATGAAATATTCAGAATTTTTAGAAGAAATATTCGCAAAGACCGCCACCGATCGCAAGATCGAACTGACGAGGATAAAACAATTCCTCGATGCAATCGGTAATCCCGAAAAGAAAATACAGGGCATCCACGTTGCCGGAACGAACGGCAAGGGCTCAACCTGTGCAGCTATTGAGTCTATCTTACATTCACACGATTTCACGGTTGGGCTCAATACGTCCCCACATCTTGTTGATTACAAAGAGCGCTTCCGCATTAATAAGGAAGAAATTGAGCCCGAAGATTTG
>DRBZ01000079.1 GCA_011043895.1 Candidatus Cloacimonadota bacterium | reverse complement strand
ACTATCTAAAAATTGCATTAAATTCATTTGTTCCGATTTTGTGATCAATCGAATGATCGAATCTTCATCATTGAATCTGCTGATATCTTCGAGAGAGATCCACTGCAGGTTGTATGATTCGTTTGAAATATGAAAGGGCTCTGTTTCATCTGCATGAAAAAGAAAACGCACATCATAATGAAAATGGGCAGGAAAATTTTTTTGTTCAGGTATCATATGTACATCAACATCGAAAATGTTTTCGTGTAACGGTTCGATACTGATCAAGCCGGATTCTTCCATTGCTTCCCGAAACGCGACTGAAAGCATATCGTTCTGACCATCAGCATGACCACCAAGTTGCAACCACTTCTCAAGTTTTACATGATGTGTCATTAATACTTTGCTTTTGGATGAATCCAGCACCCATGCAGAAGCTGTTACATGACCCGGAAGATGTTTTCGTTGAAAGCCCTTCGAGTTTTTGGATAGGAAAATAAGCATCTGTCTATGCTTGAACCGTTCCTGTTCATCAAAAGGATTATAGATAGTGAGTTGCTCGATGAGAAATCTTTGTTTCATTTTGAATGATTATTTATTGAATTTCTATTCAGATCATGTCAAGATTCTGAAAAAAGAAACCTCCCTGTACATAACAGAGAGGTCTTATAAGTAATTATGTTGGATCTATTTATAATACAAAATCTACTGAGTCATTAAGTTGTAAACAGAATTCTGTGAGCATTTTGATGGCACTTTCAACATCCTTCATAGAGACAACTTCTGTGTAAGTATGCATATAGCGGCAGGGAATAGAAACCAGTCCAGCAGCCACACCAGCTCGGGTTACCTGAATAACATTTGCATCAGTTCCAGTTGGATATGGTGCTGCTTCAACCTGATATTTGATCTTATGCTTCTTACATGCACCTTTGAGCATATCGAATACTTTATGATTGATATTTGGTCCGCGTGAAATAGGTGCACCTTCACCGAGTTTAATATCTCCAACTTTTTTATGGTCGACGTCAGGGGTATCTGTGGCATGGGTGACATCAATAGCAATACCAATATCAGGATCGATGCCGAAAGCTGAGGTTCGAGCACCACGTAGGCCTACTTCTTCCTGAACAGTAGCCACACTGTAGAGAGATCCATTGAATTCTTTTCGATGCTTGTATACATTCTTCATTACTTCTGCAACAACAAATGCACCGATCTTATCATCAAATCCACGTGATACATAGATATCTTTTCTTAACTGCTCAAAATTTGTATCATATGTAATAGGATCACCAATCTCGACGATCTTCTCAGCTTCTTTTTTATCTTTTGTTCCTATATCAATATATAGCTGATGGGGTTTTGGTACTTTCTCGCGGTCGGAGCGTTCAAACAGATGTATCGCTTTTTTCCCTACCACTCCAAGTACATCTCCTTTGCGGGTATGAATGCGTACTTTTCTACCGGGGATGATACCGATATCAAATCCCCCCAATCGATTAAAATAAATGAATCCATTATCCTGAATATACGCAACCTGAAATCCAAGTTCATCCATATGACCTGCGAGCATGATCCTGGGATGTTTATCAGTATTTACTGCTGCTATTGCATTACCATGTACGTCACTACGAACATTATCAGAATGTTTCTTCATCTCATCAAGCCATGCTTTGCGTACTTTTTCTTCATATCCTGAGGGTGAGGGCAAATTCATCAATCTTTCGAGAAATTTCATAGATTCTTTTGTCATTACTGGTTCTCCTTTTTTAATTTAGGTTTTTCTTTGCCATACACAATAGCGAGTATGATGTATGAGACACCAAATATGAGGAATAATATACCAGACATAATAAATGGTGGAGCTGGATTGAGATCACTGGTAAGACTCATCGCATAAAGCTGCCAGCCAGGTATCGAGATATTCTTCTTAACCAGAAGATAGGTTTTGTCATTGGACTTCGTTCGAGTGCCAGAAAGATCAACGCTCAGTGGTTCGAGTTTTTCATCTGCAAACTGACGCGATGCCATAATGTTATTTCGCTCTTCCTTTGATAATTTCTCAGAACTCTTAAAGAGCCAGGAGCTTTCTGTTGATGAAAATACAATACCCATAGGTGAAATAAGTCCAGCTTCAATATTATTGCTATAATTTTTTAGAATGATATCAAAACGATCAAGACCTAATTTGATAACAGCTACCCCCACAGGTTTAGTACTGTCTTTTAAGTATATGGGAGAACTAAAATACAATCCCCGCTCTTTAGTGGTAACTCCAAGTGCTGGATACACGTAATCATTTCCTTCCATAGCTTTTTGAAAATATGGGCGGAATTTGTAATTATTTCCTGTCAGAGTCTTATTATCTTCATAGGGGGTGCAAACGATTACTGTACCATTAGTGTCCATGATGTAAACGATCGAAGCATTGAGCATATATTTGATAGTATTAAGTGCGACTAAAATATCATGATTGTTTACCATTTCCGGAGAAAGTTTCCACTCCTGAATTAATGGGTAATTAGCAATAAATTGCGAAGCAGTTGTTACCTCTTCGATTGTTCTTCCCAATACTTCTTTTATAATTTGAGTATCAGTTTCAAGAGCATTTCGATCGAGAATATTTCTATAGGATAGAATTCCAAAAACAATAACACATACAAATAGAACTCCGATGATGATCAGGAACGTTACTTTCCAGTTCATTTGTTGATCCTGTTGATCAAACATTGTAGGCATGAAACCTCCTTAATAGTTATGAATTATTATTTAAAAATTATGGTAAACTTTGTTCCCCCCTCTGAAACTACGTCAATATTTCCTTGCAATTGTCTCACTAGACCACTGACCAGTTGTAATCCTAGTGACGAAGTTTCGTTCCAATCAAAGGATTCTGGGAGCCCATTGCCATTATCAGACATTATTAGTGTGTAGGCATTATCACCTCCAAGATGCATACTGATCTTGATTTCCCCATCTTGGTTATCTGGAAAAGCATGCTTAAAAGCGTTTGTAATAAGTTCATTAACAATCAGACCACAGGGTATAGCTTTATTTATATCAATAATAACATCCTCCAAATCAAGAGTAATTTTGATATTGTGTCGTTCTGGAAGATGAATATTGTCAATGAGTTCTCTAATATATTCAGCAAAATTTATGCTTGAAAAATCTTCAGATTGATATAATTTTTCATGAACAAGAGCCATCGACCTAATACGATCCTGACTATTTCTGAAAACCTGTAAAGCATCCTTATCTTTGATATATTTTGTTTGCAAGCTCAGAAGACTTGATATGATCTGCATATTATTTTTTACTCGATGATGGATTTCCCGCAGCATTACGTCCTTTTCTTTGAGTGATTGCTTCAATTGTTGCTCGATCTTATTCCGCTCTTCGATCTCCTTGAGAAGACTCTCTGTCATTCTTTTCTTGATAACATAGGCATAGTACACCAGTAATACAAGAAATATCAAAAATAGAAGACCAGCGAAAAAGAAATTCCGAATATTTTTCTGGCGATTAAGCTGGAGTAGTTTTATTTCATTATCCTTCTGCAAGAGATCGATTTCCTGTTGTTTGCTATCCAGGTCGTATTGCATTTGCAATTTTGCTATTTCTTTTTTTGTATTTTGAGAGAAAATACTGTCTTCAATATCTTCATATCGTTTATAATATTCGAGACAATCTTCTAATTTTCCTTTTTTATAGTAGTACTGTTGCAAACCATCATAACTCTCTTTGATAAGTTCAAGAGCATTCAACTCTTCTGCGATCTCGAGTCCTCGTTCAAAATATTCAAGTGCTTTATCATTATTCCCCATTTTCAAAAAAAGGAAACCCATATTATTCGATGTATTGGCTATGGAATATCGATCTTGGACTTCTTCTGAAAGCGTAAGAGATTTCATATAATATTCCTTGGATGCTTCAAGTTTATTCATTTCATCATAGACGATAGCAATATTATTGTATGATGCTGCCAAACCTACCTTGTCGTTTCTTTTAAGGTCTGATTGCATTGAGGACAAATACGCTTCGAGTGCCTTATCATATTTACCCTGATCATGATAGATTATTCCAATATTATGTACTGTCATGGCGATACCTGTAGTATCGTCAAGGGCTTTATACATCTGTTTAGCTTGTTGGAGATAATTGAGGGCTTTATCGTAATCTTTAAGTGCTTGATAAACGTTACCGATATTATTCATCGACGAGGCAACTCCATCATCGTTGTTTATTACCTTGTTGTATTGCATGTTCAGGAGATAATAATAAAGTGCTTTGTCATATTTCCCAAGTACGTCGTATACACCACCCATGTTATTTACAATCATAGCCATACCAAGTGTATCCTGAAGTTCTTTATATTGATCAAAGGATTGTTTATAATATCCAATAGCAGTGGGGTATTCATTCATGTTATCATACACAATGCCAATATAATTCAGAATATTCGCGATAGATGCAGGGCGGTTTGCAAGAATATAAGCATCTCTTGCTGCGATGAAATGAGTTACCGCTTGCTGGTAGTCATGAAGTGATTCGAAGTTATTACCAAGGTTTTCGTGAGCAAAAGCTTGACCCAGTATATAATCTTCCTCTTGTGCGAGTTCTAAAGCTTGTTGAGCATAGGACATAGATTTTTCTGTATCATCATACAAAAAGCTGTTTGCAAGATTATTTAATACATCTACTTTTTGGATACCCGAGACAGTTTCTAATTTTTTCTCAAGTTCAGAGATATTATCCTGTGCGATGAGTACCAGAGGATAAAATATTAACAATAGAACTATTTTCTTCATTCTAGCCTTTTTTAAATTATGTATGTGTCAACTAGTCAGCATATATATGTCAAATAATCTTATTAATTATAATATTTTCTTCATTAGAAAATGTTGTATAGAATCGAATAAAAGATATGATTTTCCTGCAATGTGATAGCCATGTTTTTGGTAAAATGGAACTGCTGGTTCACGTGCATGAAGGATAATATAGGAGGCATGCTTTTCTCTTGCAAATTTTTCCAGGGTTTGTAGTAAAAGTGAGCCGACACCTCTCCTCTGATGACGTTCATCAACTGCCATATATCTAATCTGAGCTTCATTATCGTTATTGAACTGCAATCTGGCTACACCGATGGGATTATGTTCCTTCTCAGCAACCATAACGTGATATGAAGTGTTATCCAGTTCATCCTTTTCTGAACCTCGCGGTTGTCCCCAGGGTTTTCTGAGTATTCTCCATCTAAGATCATAGTATTTCTCAAAATCTTCTTTTGTTTTTGGCAGAATGACTTTCATGCATATCCTCAGATTTTTGAACAAGTTCTCAGCATTAAAAATTTTGTGCAAGAAAAATAGAAAATCATAAGGAGTTTGACAAAGAATTCTGTATATCAATGTTAGATTATTAGTAAAAATTTAGAGGAGTCTCATGAAAAAAATAAAGATCTTATTCATTCTTATGATAATATTTTCCGCATGCTCTTCCATTCGACAAGTTCAGAAATCCGAAGAACCAGCAGTACAAGTGGAAGTGAATGTTCAATATATTACACTTGAGGGAGCGATCTCAGAACCAAAAGCTGAGATATCCGGACTTGCCTGGTACAATGATTATCTGATCCTTCTTCCACAATATCCCCATCTGTTTCCTTCTGAATATGATGGTACTTTTTTCGCAATACCAAAAGGCAAGATAGCGGAAAATCTTAATGAAATTCCAAATACTCCGATATCACCAATCCCTATAAATGTGAAAGCGCCGAATTTAATGAATATCATAGAAGGATATGAAGGATTTGAATCAATTGCATTCTATGAGAATACCGTCTTCTTTACAGTGGAATCTGAACCAGATGCTATGATGGGTTATCTCATGAAAGGTACCATTTCTGATGATATGAAAACCATCACAGTAGATGTAGATGAGCGGGTTGAATTACCTCCACGAGCACCAATTGAAAATGCAACCGATGAAACGATAATTGTTACTCCAGATAGAGTTATTACGATCTATGAATGGAACAGTATGCTTCTAGAAAATCAACCGTATGCATATATGTTCGATCACTCATTGAATCTCATAGATTCGCTTTCGATGCCCTACGTTGAATATAGAATCACCGATGCCACACAGATCGATGAGAATGATAATTTCTGGGTAATCAATTATATGTGGTCAGGGGATTATAGCAAGAATTATGATCCCTCAGATCCAATCGCAGAAAAATATGGTAAGGGTTCGACACACAAGAATTATAAAACTGTCGAACGTTTGCTTGAATTCCACTTTTCACCACGTGGAATTTCTCTCGTAAATACTCACCCGATCCAACTAAAACTCACCGATGATGAGAACTCAAGAAACTGGGAAGGAATAGTAAGATATGATGACAAAGGATTTCTTATCGTTACAGATAAGTTTCCAAGAACATTACTCGGTTATGTAAAATATCCGGAGTAAGCATGAAAAAATTAATTGTACTTCTATCTATTGCTTTTTTTTCTACGTACTTATTGGGTGGGATTACTGCATCGATTGACACATACTACGAGGATGTAATTGGTTTAACTGGTGAGTCCTTGATGCAAGGGCTTCATAAGCTCATCAAAGGTCATATTATGTATCCTTATTTCAGTGATTCAACGATAGCTACAAAAGATATTATAATACAGTCAGATGTAGATCCTGATAATCCAGACAATATCATTTTATTCTATACGGGACGATCACAAAATAAGAACTTTCGAGATCGTGGCGACAATTTTGATTACATAGGTGAATATGGAATTCCTCATGAAGATTCATGGAACAGGGAACATGTTTGGGCAAAATCTCATGGATTTCCGAATATGTCAGATACTGCCTATACAGATGTTCATCACCTTCGTCCTGCAGATCGTAGTGTGAATGGAGCAAGAGGTAACCGTGATTTTGATTGGGGAGGATATGCATTTGAAGAAGTTGAAGGATGTTATTATGATTTTGATTCATGGGAACCACCCGATAGAGTTAAAGGCGACGTTGCACGAATGATGTTCTATATGGTCATTCGCTATGAAGGCAATAATAAAACGTATGATCTCAAGTTACTCGATAAGACTGGTACGTATGGAGCAAGATTCGGGAAACTTTCGACGCTGTTGCAATGGCATAAACTCGACCCAGTTGATGAACAGGAACGATATAGAAATGATGTGATCTATTCCTATCAACAGAACAGGAATCCATTTATTGATCATCCCGAGTTTGTAGCATTGATATGGGGTGAACCTTCTCTCGAACCTGTTGTAAATATTTCCGAACCAGCAATGAGATTTGGAACTCAGAGAACTGGCGTTACATCTCAACCGATCAAACTTGTTGTAAGTGGATCTAATCTGAGTAACGATGTTTTGGTTTCTGTTAAAAAGCCATTTTTCTTCTCAAATAAAAAGGACAGTTCACACATTTATGAGTGCCGTTTTACTCCAGAAAATGAATTCTTAAACGAAGATTTCTTACTC
This sequence comes from Candidatus Cloacimonadota bacterium, assembly GCA_011043895.1. Classification (GTDB taxonomy): domain Bacteria; phylum Cloacimonadota; class Cloacimonadia; order JGIOTU-2; family JGIOTU-2; genus Celaenobacter. The sequence continues at coordinate 1,389 of DRBZ01000079.1, read as the reverse complement.
TATTTCGAACCAACAGAAAAAAAGAATTATAAAGAAACACTAATTGTAGATTCTCATGGTGCTGAAACAACCTCAATTATTATCTCAGGTCATGGCATTGATCCATTGGCTGAAGTGCTTCTCTATACTTCCTTTGAAGAGGATTTTGAAGAATGGACAACCTTTAGCGTTGCAGGAGATAAAGACTGGTATCATTCATCTTATGGTGACAGAAAATTTATGAAGATGAGTGGCTACCAAGCAAATGAACCTTGTGTTGACTGGCTTATAACTCCTTCGCTTGATCTCAGTGATTATCAAGAAATAATCATGAGTTTCGAAACAGCTAAAAATCATTCGGATAGCATACCTGGTCTGGAAGTATTTGTATCGAAGGATTATATAGATGGAAATGATCCTACTGATTATTCATGGATTCCTCTTACTGCATCATTGTCCAAAGGATATTACGAATGGGAGCATTCAGGATATATTGATATTTCTGGTTTTGCAGATGATCATGTTCATATTGCGTTCAAGTACAATAATTCAAATCCTGAAAGGGCAACTTCCTGGGAAGTTGATGATGTGGAGGTCATTGGTGTTCCAATACAATAGCTCAAGGATAGGTATTATTCATATCAATTATTTCAATAGAGAAATGAAACAATTATATTATAAGAAAGCACACAAGAGCATGATAAATCATATAGAATATCATATAATATGAATAGTCACGAGATAAATCTCGGGGTAAATCAAAAAGGAATTTAATAACATGAAATAGATAAATTTGACAAAGAAAAACTGTATTTTTTCATAAAAAAAACATCGAGGAGTTACCATGCCAAGAATAATACATTTCGAAATAAATGCCGATGAGCCGGAAAAGATCATCGAGTTCTACAAAAATGCTTTTGGATGGGATTTTAAGAAATGGAATGGTCCCATGGATTACTGGCTTGTCATAACAGGTGAAGGCGAGGGCATAGATGGGGGGATCGCAAAAGCTGAAGGTGAGGAACGCATCATCAATACTATCGGTGTTGATGATATTGATACATATATCAAGAAAGTCGAAGAAAATGGCGGAACTATCGTTCGTGAGAAAAAAGCAATACCTGGAGTGGGTTGGATTGCTTATTTCATCGACCCCGAGGGCAATGTGCATGGCATGATGCAGAATGATCCAAAGGCGAAATAACATCTCATCTAAGTAAAATAATAGTCCCTTTTTAGTGCTTTTCTGCTGTAGCCACGAGAGTGTCCATATTTTTGTGTAATCTTAGAGAGTGTCCATATTTTTGTGTAATCTTAATTTTAGTCAATTTGTTTTATCCTTTCTTCAAACAAGATATCAAGTTGGGAATAGATCAATCCCCAGTTTCTAATTTTCATAGTCCACTTTTT
>DRBZ01000091.1 GCA_011043895.1 Candidatus Cloacimonadota bacterium | reverse complement strand
CTTCGTCGTCATCTTTTGATTCAGCTTATCCATCTGTCTTCTCCTTTCGTGAGACACTATTTCAATAATGTATCTCAGTTAGTCAAGAAGATTAGTTGTACACATTTTTTAAAAAGAGCAATGTTTTTAGGCCAATATTCCCAAGTTTCTTACTTACAATCTCAAAAACTTCATCTTTGGTCCTTGACGGATGGTTAAAAGGTAAGATAATTACTGTATCTTTGATTCTATTATTACTAATTAATGATGGAATTACAAAGTCTCTTATTTCAAAATGGTAAGCGCCTGAATGAATTACTGGCGTTTGAGTTATTGCAAATACTGATTTGAAGCCTACACCAAATTTTCCTATTGAATTTATATCATCCTTTTTGGTAGAAATTCCTATCCCTGTAATTCCGTCTACATCATTGAAATCAAATTCCTTACCATTGTGTTTTATTTCCAGACGGTCATCAAAAAGAGTAAACGAAATCTCTGATGCATCAGCATCTTCTGCATTTTGTAATATTTCATAGATGAAATGAGAAGGGTCATTATAGATTCCAGCAAGAATGCTATCAAAATCAAAGTTATTTTCTTTCGAACCTTGAACCCATTGTTGCCTTTTTGCTATTAGTTTATCAAAGTTTTGATTTTCCACTTTTCATTTTTTATATTGATCATTTAGTCTTATAACCTAAGACCAGGTCTACTGCTGAAAAAAGCAAATGTTACTCTCCATGGTAACCTAATCTACAAATCTTAAATTTATTTACTCCTATCATTTCCTTCCACTAAAAAATCTTACCCATAACATTTGAATATTCATATTACGTATATCCGTCCAAAATCGAGTAATATACGATATATTCCATTTATTTCTCTTTTATTACCCTTTCTCATAATTTCATTCTCATATTGCAATATTTCTTGTCAATTAGTTTAATTATTTCATGCTTGCATACCCCCAAAATTTTTAAGTGGCATGGCACTTTTTCATTATTACACAAAGACAACCTAATAATAACAAAAGATGAGGGATGGTGCACATCGTCGCAAAGTACTAGCATAACAATGATTCACAAAGTATGGGAGACCCTTCTCCGCCAGCCGGCGGATCAGGGTGACAAAAGCAAAGAAGGATAAAAAACAATAGATTTCTAAAAAACAATTTTCCACTCCAAGAATCCTGCAAACCATCCATTTACAGTACTTCTCGGGATTTACCTCTAAATTTTTTGGGAGTATGCATGGTAGTATGCGAAGACTGAATAAGGAATCCAGAATACTTCCTCAATCTTCAATAAGCGTTCGATATTCATTATTCACTACATATCTTTAAAAATGACACCCATACAATTCAAAAAAATTATAGAACGAAGACAAACGCTGATTTGGAAGATCTACACTGATAATAAAATATACGGTCATTTCCGCGAAAGCGGGAATCTGTAAAGTAACTTTTTCAATGAGAAATACCTACAAACCCTTTATTTGCAGTGCTTAAAAAGATTTAACTCTAATTTTTGGGGGTATGCTTGTTATTATTCATTATTAATCAAGTGCTTGAACTAACTCCCTAAATTTGACAATTTTTCCCTTTGCCACTCATTTACACTTCATGAAATTATCTGATAATGGAGAAACTGTACAAAAAGAAAGGGGGGATAACCTCTTTGACGAGAACATCTTCACTGTTTCGGAAATCACTTCCCACATAAAGAACATTCTCGAGAACACCATCTCTGCCCTCTGGGTCAAAGGAGAAATTTCAAATTACAAGCGGCATTCCTCAGGGCATATTTATTTCACACTTAAAGATGAAAATGCCAGTCTTCTCTGTGTTTTCTTTCGGCAATTCAACCACTACTTGCGCTTTGAGCCGGAAAACGGCATGGAAGTGCTTTGCTACGGTAAAGTAACTGTGTATGAGCGCAGCGGTCAGTACCAGTTATATGTCAACCAGATGCGTCCGCTTGGTGTGGGTGAACTGGAGGTCGCCTTCAGAAAGCTCAAGGAAAAACTGGAAGCAGAAGGGCTCTTTGATGAGGGGCATAAAAGAGCAATTCCAACACATCCCTCAAAAATTGGAATCGTTACTTCACCTACCGGCGCTGCAATTCAGGACATGAAGAATGTGCTCTCCCGGCGCTATCCGGTTGAGATCATACTCTATCCTGCACGTGTACAGGGTGATAGCGCTGCTGCTGAGATCGCAGAAGGCATTCGAGCTTTCAATAAAAGAGATGATATCGATGTCATTATTATCGGACGGGGAGGTGGTTCGATAGAAGATCTCTGGCCCTTCAATGAAGAGATCGTTGCTCGCGAAATATTTGCATCCAGTATTCCAATCATCTCAGCAGTGGGACATGAAACTGATTTTACCATTTCGGATTTTGTGGCTGATCTTCGGGCTCCCACGCCATCTGCTGCTGCCGAGCTTGTGGTGCCAGACAGAACTGCAGTGCTTTCCGAGCTGCAATCCTATGCCTCTCGAATGGAGAATATCCTGTACAGCCAGCTTCAGGAGCAGAGAATGCACTGTGCCGAACTCACCTATAAACTCGAACGACTTCACCCTCAACAGGTACTTATGCAGTATTACCAGCGAGTTGACGAACTCCACAGCAGATTGAAAAATTCGCTTTCATATATAACGAATATTCGTTTCGAGCTTGAGGAGATGAAGATCAAGTTTTTGCAATCCTTCCGCTCAATATACCTCGATGCGAATCGAGATGCATTAGTCGAACTTTCATCCCGCCTGGGGCAGACATTCTCAAAAAAGTACCGTATAGTAAGGGATGATTTCCTCAATCTCAGTGCCCGGCTCGAGGAACTTAATCCATTAAAGATATTAAAAAGTGGATATACATTGACGAAAAAAGGAACACGTATCCTGAATACCATAAAAGATGTGGCAGTTGAAGATGTACTTACTGTTCATTTTTTTGATGGTGCATGCAAATGTGATGTCACAGAGATCCTGGAGCAGCGTGAAAAAGAAACTCAATAGAATTATTCTTGTTATCATTTTATTTCTTCTTGCTGGAACTTCGATGGTACTGGCAAGAACAAGGAGTCTCTGGGCTACAGCATGGGACATCAATACTCCGCAGAAAATTGTAAACGTAGTCAAAACAGCAGCAGAACATGATTTTGATGTGATATTCGCAGAAGTACGATATCGGGGAGATGCATTATACAAACCAAATAAATATATCCGAACCTTTCCAAATCCCGAGCCGATATCCTATTTCGTTACACTCGAAGATTTTGATCCCCTTTCATTTCTCATCCAGACCGCAAAGAATTTCAACATAAAGGTATATGCCTGGATGACCACCTTTGTCATTACCCCGAAATATACCTATAAACTGCCTGAAGACCATGCATATTTTAAGCATCCTGATTGGATATGCAAAACTCACAATGGGGAGCAGATGGACTGCAATGGGGGAGAAGGCATCTTTTTTGATCCGGGAATTCCCGAAGTGCAGCGATATACGCAAGACATCATACTGGATGTAGTCGCAAACTATGATATCGATGGAGTCATTCTTGATTATATACGCTACCCCGGAAATGATTACACCTATAATCCTCTTGCGCTCAAGCACTTCATCAATGATGTCTCAACTAATCAGTACTCAAATAATTATACTGATTGGAAACAGCAGGTAGTTTCTGAATTCATCAAGGAGACCGGCGCTAAGATAAAGTTCCTTAAGCCCTATGTTGATTTCGCAGTCACTGCTTTTGCAGACCTTCAGGAAGCAAAATATAATAAGTATCAGGATTGGAAAGAGTGGCTCGGTTTCCAGGACCTTGACTATGTACATCTTATGATGTACACAAAATCAGATTACTCGTTCAAAGACCTGTTGGATAAATATCTATCTGACGTCTCGGGCAACAAAGTTGCACTATCCATTCGCGCATGGGATGAACAAAAGCGATATACCTCGCAGGATATTCAATCCAAAATAAGAATTGCCCAGAAATATGGATTTGATAATATATCGATTTTTCATTTCGGTGGTATTATCGCGAATAACTATAATCTTGCAGATACTCTGACCTCAAAATAATATGAGAATCGACGTACTCCTCGACAAACTCTGCCTTGTCAAACACCGTTCCATCGCGAAAAATGCCTGTGATAAGGATTTGGTATTGCTCAATGGTGAACCTGTTAAACCATCAAAAAAGGTACATGTGGGCGATCGGATTAAGATCATGCTTTATGGATTCATCGTCGAATGTGAAGTTACAGAAATCCCAAAAGGGAATGTCAGTAAAAGTGACGCTCAAAACTATTATAAACTTCTCGTGAGGAATCAATAGACTTTTCTGGTGTGTTTTTATTCGTTTCCAAAAAGTTGACACGAATACACCTTTAAACTTAAATTATAAAAAAGAATGGAGGTTTAAAATGAAAAAGGGTTTATTTTTATTTAGTATTTTTATCATACTTATTACCCTTACTCTATCTGCTGCTCCCGTGAGTTTTCAGCTCGCAGAACAAACTGCAAAATTTAAACTTGCTATTGAAAACAAAGATGACTTCATTGTTGAAGATTATTTTACACTTACGAATGATAATGGTGAAATATTGGGTTATGTTTTTCACCTCGATCCACAAGGATTCATCATTGTTTCCAGCGATACGGACATCGTTCCAATTCTCGGTTATTCTTTCCTGAATAACTATATTGAAGTTGAGAACGATGACGAATGGACGATTGGGCATCACTTTGTGACACTCGATCTTGATCTTCGAAAGAAAGGTATCCCCTATACTTCTTCGGATATACTTGCAAAGAACAATATGCTCTGGGATAAGTATGAGCAAAAGGACCTGAGCTATTTTGTACAGCAAACCAAAGGTCGAGATATCTATCCCCCATCTGGCTCAACCTCAACTGGCGGATGGCTCGAAGCGCTCTGGGATCAGGGCTATCCATGGAATATGTATTGTCCTATTGATCCACAGCACGGAGGAAGATGCGTAGTCGGTTGTGTGGCAACTGCCATGGGTATGATCGTGGATTATCATCGCTATGTGGATGACGCAACATTTTCTGATGCCGATGATTATGTTTCTGATAACACCTGGCCACATATTTATATTGATAATGACCATATCACACTGGACTTCCCCTCATTTCCCGAGCTTAATGTTCTCCTTGATCAAGTTCGTATGTATTACCAAACCAATCTTCCTCTACCCAATTCACTTAAAGCAGCGGTATCTTTTGCTTGTGGTGTTGCAGTTGAGATGCAATATTCGTATAATGCATCGGGTGCATACTGCTCTGATGTTCGTAATGCTCTTCTCAATAAATTCGATTTTGATACCGCATCTCATTACTATTCCTCTCATCCAAATTTTTATCCACAGATTCAGAATGATATGATGGCTGCCCGTCCATGCGAGATAGGTATTACGGGTGCAGGCGGACATGCCATTAACGTTGATGGCTGGAATTCTGGCGAAGATACCTATCATCTCAACTTTGGCTGGGCAGGTTCATACAATGGCTGGTACACATTACCAAGCGGTATGCCTGCAGGATTTACTTCAGTTGATAATGGTGTGCTCAATATTCAGGGTGGTATATATCCGTTCCTTGAAATTGATGAGGTATTTACTTCTGAGCTTTCCGGGGATGGTGATGGTCAGGTGAATCCAGGAGAGACCGCCTCTATCCGTGTCCGTCTTTCAAACCGACAAAGCTTCTCTACTGCTACAACAGTTGTCGCAACTCTTGAGACAGCAGATCCTCGCGCAACGGTCACCGATCCCACTGGCACCTACAACGATATACCTCCAGGATCATCACAACTTAACCTGCTCGATCCTTTCACTGTCGAATTTGATGAAGGTATCGGTGTATGCACGATTCCATTCACTCTGCACGTTACAAGCAATGATGGTTACTATGCAGACCTTGAATTTGACATCGATGTGACACTGAATCTCGCCGGCTGGCCTGTACTCATTACCAATGGTGTGCCCGGCTCTCCTGCGATCGCAGATATAAATAATACCAAGAATGATATGGAACTCGCTTGCGGAGATAAGAACGGTGAATTGCATTTCTATGGAATGGATGGGATAGAAAAATCCGGATTCCCCTACAATACTGGAAATCAGATTTACGGCTCAGTTGCTGTTTCTAACCTTGATGCGGATGCTGAACTCGAGATCGTAGCTGCATCACGTGCAAACAAGATCCTTGCACTCAATCCAGATGGTTCTGTACTTTTTGATTATGCAACGGACAGTAATCTGCTCTGCACTCCCGTCATCACAGATCTCGATGGAGACGGCATTAAGGAGATCATCGGTCAGACTATTACACGAAATCTCTATGTGATAAATCAGAATGGGGGAGCATACCCCAATTTCCCAATCCAGCTTCCAAACTTCATGTACAGCGCAGTCGGTGTTGCAGTCGAAGACCTGAATGGGGACAATGTTAAAGAGATACTTGTTGCCTGCAATGATGGCATTCTCTACTGCATCAATGCATCCGGTAGTACAGACTGGACTGCCACACTTTCCGGCGCTCCTCATTGTTCGCCCACCATTGTGAAATTCAATGATACGATTAAGATCGTTATCGGCGATGCAGCTGGCATTATCTCAATTCTGGATGTCGATGGCAATATAGAAGCAGAATATCCTCTTTCCGGTGACATCAGAACATCACCTGTTGTGATCAATCCTGACAACTCGGCAAATATGAACGATCTGGTTATAATTGCCGGAACTATGAATAACAAATTATATGCACTTGACTGGCTCGGAAATGATCTGCCCGGCTTCCCTTATGATGTTACCGGGGGTATCGAATCAACTCCAGCAGTTGCAGATCTGGATGGAAACGGTTTGTATGACATCGTTTTCGGCTGTAATGATAAATATCTCTACAGCGTTGATATGCAAGGTGATCCGACCATCGAATTCCCGATCTACTTCGATTATGATATCAAATCCTCTCCTCAGATCAGTGATGTGGATGGAGATGGGGACTATGACATCGCTGTGGGCACCAATGCCGGTATGTGGATCATCGATTATAAGACTCCATACGGTGACAGCGATATGCTTGTCGGAATTTATAGATATAATCTTGAAAGAACCGGTGTTGTGGATTGCTCACCAGTTACCAGTGCAGGAAATGATCCTCAACATTACACATACTATCTAGCACAAAACTTCCCGAATCCAGTAAAAGATAATACAAAAATTTCTTTCGGACTGCCAAATACTCATGCTCAGAATCCCAAGATCAAGGTCTATAACCTGCTCGGACAGCTTGTATCTTCCTATGATATCCAAAATGCCCAACCAGGTGAGAATATCTTTGAATGGAACGGTCGTGACGATGCGGAAAAGGATATACCGAATGGTGTATATTTCTACAGACTCGAAACCGATTCCTATAAATCTGAGATAAAGAAGCTTATTTTGTTAAAGTAAAAAATCTTATATAAACATAAGGGCGAGATCAATGATTTCGCCCTTCTCTTGTACAGATCTTTTTATTTCATGAACGTTAATTTATTAACATATTTTTGCTTTTCAATGCTAACAACATAAAAATAAATTCCATTCTTTACGAGTTTATCATTTCCATCCCTGCCATCCCAGGTTACTTCGACAGGGTGAAATGGTGAACTGAAGATGAGGAGAGTGCGAACAATTTGTCCTTTCACATTGTAGATATCAATTCTTTCTAATTCCTGCTCATTCATGGTTAATGAAAAAGAAAGAGTTGTAGAAGTAGAAAAAGGATTGGGATATGATTTAATTATGATATTTTCCATACAGGGATCATCGATTGCATAGCACCAGATACGTTCAACAAACTCAGGATGATCGATAAAAGGATTTCGGTTATGCTGCCAGTTAGTATAGATTTTCTCGTTACGGGTAATTTCAAAGGAATCCACAGGGTCGTCAATATGCCATTGGATGAGCACACTTTCTTTACCAAAATAAGGTTGTCCTGCCGGTGATGAAGGTATGTAATCGACCAGTTCAAGATCGGGTTCGTCATTCTCACCTTCGTAGCGTACAGCCATGTACATTATCATACGTGCAATATCACCCTTCACTTCATCACGCGGCTCAAAAGAATCGCCATCGGTGTTTCCTGCATAATCATTATAATATCCATATACCGCAGAACCGCCATTATCAAAATCCTTATTCCCGCGAATGGAATTTACTCCCACATCACACGGGCGTATATGATGTGCATCAGTACCACAGGGAATTGTGTTGCCGAAATCTCCGTGTGACTTTGCCCAAACATGCTCGCGGTTCCACTCATCAAGTAAGCCACCGAAGGTGTCCTTATCCTGTGAGCGACCTGTGTAGATAAGAATAACATTATTTGAATTATTGGGATCTTCATCCGTATTCGGGAGAATGTAATCACGCAATGCATCATAACTATAAGTAGTATGATCTTTTATGATAAAATACAATGCTGTTTTGAGCTCATCGCCATATAATCCCTCTGTGCCGTCGTAATAATCGGCGCATAGAAAGGATGCCAAAGCAAGTATAAAAATAAGCACAAATACAATTTTCTTCATATAAAAAAACCTCGCACCGTCATTGCTGCGAGGTTGGATTATTGTAAAGTTTATTGGATTCTAAAGCAAGGGAATAACGCTTAGTCTATGAATTTTTCCTTTTTGATCGCGAATACATAAACTGTCATTAAAACGGAATATATTAGACTCATGAGGATGATCTTTAAAAGAGAAGAAGGTGCTCCCCATTTGAATAGAGTCGAAAGTAAATTTTCAACAAGGAATACAAATATTCCAAAAAGCACAAAAACTGTTAATCCGTAAACAATGAAGTTTTTCTTTAAGAGGGTTACAAATTTTTCCATACAATTCTCCTTTTCGTTATTTCAACTTTATTACCTTACCGATATGTTCATTATTATTATTGAGTTTATAAAAATACACACCGCTTTTCACTTCTTTTCCGCTTTCATCTTTCCCGTCCCAAACTAATTCTTGCATTCCCAAACTGGGGTTTGGG
>DRBZ01000016.1 GCA_011043895.1 Candidatus Cloacimonadota bacterium | reverse complement strand
GGCAAAGGATTTCCGCAGCACCTTCCCGGCAGATGCTGGTGGAGTGCCGATCGATGATTTTCCTATCATGAGGGGCATCAAGAATTTTGATAAGATCGGCTGCGTCATTTCACTTTCCGCAGGTGATCCAGGGCTCAAACAATGGGTCATGATCGTTCATGATACGTTCAATAAACCGGTAGCCGGTGGTACCACAGCAGTGCAAGCTCCCACCATGTTGCCTTATGTGAATGAACAGCAGCAGCTTATTGGCTTACTCGGCGGTCTTAAAGGTGCAGCGGAATATGAACTTCTTGTGAATAAGCCCGGTTTTGCAACAAAAGGTATGGGAGCACAATCAATTGCACACCTCATAATCATACTTTTCATCTTGATCGGGAATATTGGCTATTTTGCAACCCGCAAAGACAAAGATAAATTGAAATCAAACAAGGCATAAAGCGGAGGAATGAATGGAAATCTTAATGCATAGAGTCGGAATCTGGATTGGTGCTTTTCTTACTTTTGCAATTTTTAGTTTTTTATATAAGGACAATCCGTTCTACAAGATCGCAGAGCAGATCTTCATTGGGATCTCTGCAGGTTACTGGTTCATCTACACTATTTACAACATTCTCATCCCGAATCTGTTCACCCCACTTTCTACAGGTTTTTCTCAAAATTGGATACTCCTGATACCCGCATTCCTCGGCGTGCTTATGCTCTGCCGCCTTATCCCAAGTATCGATTGGGTCAGCAGATATGCACTTGCACTTGTGGTCGGAACTACTGCTGGACTTTTTTTCAAACGATACCTTCAATCCGATGTATTGAACCAGCTCAATGCAACGATGCTGAATCCCTTTGCTAGTGGAAATATTGCCCAACTGATCGGAGAGTTGATACTTATCGTTGGAACCATAACCGGAATTGTATATTTCTTCTTCAGCAAGAAACACGAAGGTGCTTTCGGTGTGACTGCACGAGTCGGCATCTATTTCCTGATGATCAGCTTTGGGGCAGCTTTTGGTTATACAGTTATGGCTCGTATTTCTCTGCTCATAGGACGTCTCAACTTCCTGCTTGGTGATTGGCTGGGAATCATAAAACCGTAGTACAAAGGAGAAGTGAGAAAGCACATATACGCGCAAGGTGAATTTTATGAAAATTAGAGTGTTTTTTCCAAGTGCAGAGTTTTAAGGAAAAGGATTGGAAAAAATAATCAGTTAGTATTACTCTCTTATAACATGCCACCTTTAATCTGTATTTTTCATTATTATCTTTAGTTAAATAATTTCAGTGTCCTTTCGTGTATTTTGTGACGTTCATGGTGTATCATAAGCATCCAATCTTGACATCCCAAAACCATACTTCTGAATCTATCTCAAAGAATTGAAACAAGGACGTGTAATGGAAAAGATCATCACTGACAGCGACCTAAAGACGATAGAAAATCTCTCAAAAGTTCGAGCGCAGATCGAAAAAGAAATACATAAAGTAATCGTGGGACAGGATAGGGTAATCGAATACTTCTTGATCTCACTTTTTTCAAACGGACACTGCTTGCTGGTTGGTGTACCAGGGCTTGCTAAAACGCTCCTCATCAGCACGATTGCACAAGTACTCGACCTGAAATTCAGCAGAATACAGTTCACTCCGGATCTTATGCCTTCGGACATAACCGGTACTGATATTCTCACAGAAGATAAAACTACCGGCAAGCGTGCGTTCCAATTTGTTAAAGGACCTATTTTTGCAAACATCATTCTGGCTGATGAGATAAACAGAACTCCTCCAAAAACACAATCCGCACTTCTCGAGGCAATGCAGGAAAGAAAAGTGACTGCAGGCAATCATACGTTCCCGCTTGAACCACCCTTCTTTGTACTTGCCACCCAGAATCCGATAGAGCAGGAAGGAACCTATCCCCTGCCAGAAGCACAACTCGACAGGTTCATCTTTCACATCGACATTGAGTATCCCTCTTATGAAGAGGAAAAACAAATCGCTGAGATCACGACAAGCAAGGAATTCGAATCCATTGAAAAGATCATCGACGGTAATGAGATCACAAACCTTCAGAAGTTTATTTTCAAAATTCCAGTCCCGGAACACATTTTGGAGAATGCAGTAAATCTTTCGCGATTATCCCGTCCTAAATTTGAAGAGGCACCAGATTTCGTAAAGAACTGGGTGAATTGGGGGGCTGGACCACGCGCTTCACAATACCTGATCCTTGCGGCAAAGACAAGGGCAGCACTTCATGGAAGAACCGTGCCTTCTATGGAAGATATTGAATTTGTCGCAACACCAATTTTGCAACACAGGATTCTACTGAACTTCGCAGCAGAAGCAGAAGGAATAACTTCAAAGGACGTGATCAAGAAACTACTAGCAAAGATTAAATAAACATATACAAAGGGGCTTCTTGATGAAAAAGATTCTGAACGACCCTGAACACTACGTTGCAGAAATGCTCGAGGGATTGTGTGCCGCACATCCGGAATATTATAAACAGGTCGGCCCACAAGGTCGTGTTATTGTTCTACCGAATGCACCTATAAAAGGAAAAGTCGGGATTGTTACAGGAGGTGGTTCTGGTCATTTGCCTATCTTTACAGGTTATGTAGGTAAAGGACTTCTCGATGCAGCAGCTATCGGTGATGTATTCTGTTCCCCCACTGCAGATCAGATCGCTGAAGCAATGCGTCAGGCAAATAGCGGAGCTGGAGTATTGCGATTATATGGAAATTATGGTGGAGATGTCATGAATTTTGATATGGCAGGCGAGATGGTCGAAATGGAAGGAATTGAATCAACCACAGTTCTTGTTGCTGACGATGTAGCAAGTGCACCTTTAGAAGAAATGGACAAGCGTCGCGGTACAGGTGGCTTGGTTTATGCCTTCAAGATCGCAGGCGCAAAAGCAGATGGGCATGCGGATTTGGAAGAAGTAACTCGAGTTGCTCAAAAAGCTGCTGATGCATGCCGTTCAATCGGTATGGCGCTGACCCCATGTACCGTTCCCCAGGCAGGCAAACCCGGATTTGAGATCGGTGAAGATGAAATGGAAATGGGCATGGGAATTCACGGCGAACCAGGCGTATGGCGTGGAAAACTCAAAAAGGCAGATATGATCGCGGCAGAAATGCTTGAGCTCATTCTTGCTGATAAACCACTTAAAAAAGGAGATCGCGTATCTGTGCTCGTAAACAGCCTTGGAGCAACACCTTCGGAAGAATTATACATTTCTTATAGATTTATCAAATCACAACTTGATAAAATGGGTATTGAGATTGTAATGCCATTGATAGATCGTTATGCAACCTCTATGGAAATGACGGGCATGACGCTGACGATCTGTCTTTTGGACGATGAACTTGAGCATCTTCTCAAAGCTCCTTGTGATTGTGCATTCTGGAAAGTCGGATGCTATGAGTAGTGGATTCACCACAGAAAAACTGATACAAACGATCAATATCATGGCTGCCAAAATGGTAAAGTCTTCAGAAGAGCTGAACCAGTTGGACAATCTAATCGGAGATGGAGATATCGGTATTACTATGAAAAATGGATTCCGGGCAATGCAGGAAAAAACTGCACAATTTCCAGAAGATGTTGGTTCGGCTTTCATGATGTGTGCACAGGCATTTACCAGCAGCAGAGCTTCTTCCTTTGCCACTCTTTTTGCCACAGGGCTTATGGCAGCTGCAAAAGAAACAAAAGGTATGACAGAAGTTCCTTATAATCAAATCCCGAAATTGCTTGATGCAGCAATTGAAAAAATGGCTTTGCGTGGGAAAAGCAATCTCGGAGATAAAACGGTCCTTGATGAAATGGCAGCAATACGAGGTGCGATCCGAGAAGCTGAATCCGATCAATCATTGATAGAAACAGTAGACAATGCTGCAGAAAAGGCATTGCATGATTTTAAAAATCGCCCCTGCAGGCAAGGGAGAGCTAGAATATTTGGAGATCGAACTATTGGAATCGATGATCCTGGCATGGTTGTGATACGTTTACTCGTGCAGAGTTTGAGGGATGCTGAGAAGTAATAATCTCTACACATTCTCAAAATATATATAAATCACACACAAAAGCTTTAGGTTATTTTATTCAAAACAGGGATGCGCCCAAAAATTTGGAGGTGACTTGTGAGGATTACTATAGATAAAGGGTTTACGATATATTTTGGTTGTAAAATTACTTTCCAGTAAATCTGAAAATTTTAACAAAAAATACTTTTGTCACCCTGATCCGCCGGCTGGCGGAGAAGGGTCTCACATACTTTGTGAATCATTCTTATGATAGTACTTTGCTATGATATGCACCATCCCTCATCTTTTGTTAGTATTAGGTTGTTTTTGTGTAATAATGAAAAAATGCCATGCCCCTGAAAAAATTTTAGGGGTATGCATGGTTTTATTCAAAATCCTTGACACATTTTCAAACAGCAATTTACAGAACTTACAATTTATTAAGGAGTTTGCGTGAAGAAAAATAGAATAATGTATCAAATTTCTGCTCTGATTGTCTTCATATTTTTTATCTCCTGCAACTCATCCACATCTCAATACGATTACAACGAAACAGAAGAACTTGTTACTTTTGTAAATGCTGCAGTTGAGTTAATTGAAGAATATGGTGAAGAAGCTTTTCCACAATTTAAAGAGGACGAATGGTTTGTTGGTGATCTGTATGTGTTCGTATGGGGACTAGACGGTATGCGTTACGTGTATCCTCCAGATCCAGCAGGCGAAGGTAAGAATATGCTTGAACTTAAGGACATCAATGGGAAACCTATTGGTAAGCTATTTGTTAGGGCAGTTACTGGTAAAACTGGTGAGGGATGGGTTCATTATCAGTGGCCAAAACCCGGCGGTGATAAACCGGTCTGGAAGAGTACATTTCTTCAGAAAGCAATTGCACCTTCGGGTAAGGAATACCTTGTTGGCAGCGGTCTTTATAACATGCCCACTGATAAAGCATTTGTTGTCTATAATGTTAATCAGGCAGTTGAACTTCTGCAAGAAAAAGGTATGGCAGCTTTTGAGGAACTCCGGTCTTTATCAAGCCCCTATAGGTTCATGGACTGCTATATTTTTATCAAAGATATGAACGGTAACGAACTCTTTAATGCTGCCTTTCCTGAGCTGGAAGGAACAAACATCATGGGGCTTCGTGATTCTGATGGTCAGCTTTTTGTAAAAGATGAGATCGCAAGATTGAGAAACAGAGACTTCTGCTGGAACGAATACATGTGGCCCAAACCCGGAGAAAAAGAGCCATCACTTAAACGTGTATTTGTAAAAAAAGCAGATATTGACGGACAGACACTGGTCGTCGGTTGTGGCTATTATCCACCAAAATAGCGTTTTATACTATTTTATCTGATATAAACGTCATTAATTATGCCTAAAAAGAAGATCCTCATCGTCGAAGATGAGATTATCGTTGCAAAAAATACAGAAATAATGCTTAAAGGGCTCAACTATGATGTCGTCGGCTCTGTGAGTTCGGGCAAGCAAGCTATCAAAGCAGTTCCCGCGTCATCTCCAGATCTCATTCTCATGGATATCGTGCTTGATGATGAGATGGATGGAATTCAAACAGCCCAGAAAATACTTGAAAATGTTGAACTCCCGATTATTTTTGCAACCTCCTACTCCGATGAAAAAACATTAAAACGAGCAAAAGAAGTTGCTCCCTATGGTTATATCCTCAAACCTTTTCAGAAGAAGGAGCTTTTTGCTGGTATCGAGATAGCTCTTGAACGATACGGATTGGTCAAGAAGATAAGTGAGAATGAACGACTTCTCGATACTACTTTACAGAGTATCAGCGATGGAATTCTCACGACCGGCAGAGATGGGAAAATCATATATATAAACAAGGCGGCAGAAGAAATTACGGGCTGGTCTTTTGAGAAAGTTTCCGACAAATCTCTCGAAGAGATATTTCAGTTCTCAAAAGATAGTGAAAATAAGAAAATGCTGCAACTCATTCTGCATCCCAAGAAGCTTACTTCACTCACAAAATTTGAAAAACCATTCATTCTGAGAGCAAAAAACAATAAGTTTAAAGTCATCGATGGAAGCATTGCACCGATCTTAGATGCTGCCGGAAAACTGAATGGGATCGTCCTTGCTTTCAGAGATATTACAAGTTTAGAAAGAGCTCAAAGGATACAGGCTGCTCTCTATAATATTTCAAAAGCTGTCAACACAACAAAAAACCTACAAGAACTTTTTACCTCGATCCAGACTCATCTTGGTGACATCATTGATACAAAAAATTTTTATATCGCATTGTATGATAAGGAAACTGATACCATCTCACTCCCTTTTATGATTGATGAAGAAGATGATTTTAAATCCTTTCCGGCTGGTAAAACAATAACTGCCTATGTGATTCACAACGACAAGCCAATGTTGCTTACGGAGGAGAAAAACGAAGAGATGACAAGGAATGGATTGATCGAACAAGTGGGTTCTCCTTCTAAAGTGTGGATGGGTGTACCATTAAAAATTGAGAATGAAGTAATTGGAGTCGTCGCTGTTCAGAGCTATGAAGACGAAAATCTTTATACAAAAGAGGACCTTGGTATTCTCGAATTTGTCTCAGGGCAGGTAGCGATTGCAATTTCTCATAAACGTGCACTGGATGCTCAAAATATTGAGAAGGCATATTTCGAACAACTCTTTGAAAATGCTCCGGAAGCTATCGTTCTTATAGACAACGAGAGCCGTATACTTAGAATGAACGAGCAGTTCACCAAAGTATTTGGCTATACGATTGAAGAAGCACGAGGAAAAGCCATTGATAAACTCCTTACAAAGGGTGATTATACAGATGAAGCTCATGGGATTACAAAGAGAATCGCAAAAGGTGAAACAATAGCACTGGAATCCAAGCGGTGGCGTAAAGATGGAACTTCGGTCGATGTATCCATACTTGGAACTCCTATTACCGTTGAAGGTGGTCAAATAGCAATATATGGTATCTATAGAGATATCTCAGATAAAAAAAGAGCTGAAGAAAATCTTAGAAAAAGTGAAGAAAGATATCGCGAGTTGGTTGAAAATGCTACTGATATCATTTACAGAATGGATACAGATGGTATTATCACCTATGTGAATCCAGTGGGAGAAAAACTGTTTGGGCTTCCTGCAGATAAGATCGAGGGCAAAAGCACACTCGATCTTGTAGTTCAAGAACAGAGAACAAAAATCAAGCATTATTACCAACGACAATTCCTAAGTGCAACTCAAAATACCTACAATGAATTTGAGATAATAACGTCAAAGGGCGAGAAGCGTTGGCTTGGGCAGAACACCTCGCTGCTGATGGAAAATGATAAAATAGTTGGATTTCAGGCATTAGCCAGAGATGTGACCACTAGGAAGAATGCAGAAGAAGCACTGAAGCAGAAAACCGAAACTCTGAATGAACGGGTGAAGGAATTGAACTGCCTTTATAGCATTTCCGATCTTTTCGAAGATCCAGATGCTTCCTTTGAAACAATCCTCCAGGAAAGTTTAAGCATAATACCTAAAGCATGGAAATATCCGAATATCACCTATGTTCGGATTCTCTGGGGAGATAAGGAATTCAAAACAAACAATTTCAATGAAACCGATTGGTCAATCAGCCAGAACATCCTTGCATACAGCAGAGTCATTGGTACGATACAAGTTGGTTATCTTGAAGAAAAACCAGAATTGCACCAAGGTCCTTTTTCTCTGGAAGAGACCACTCTTTTAAATACTATTTCAGATCAGCTTGGGACTATAGCAGAGCGAAAACTCGCAGAAGAGGAAATTCAACAATTCAAGACAATCACTGATAATGCGAATCTCGGTATAGCTACCATCGATTTCAATGGAAAATTGCTCTATGTTAATGATTATTATGCAAAAATCCATGGATATACAACCTCGGATGTGATCAGCAGAAATATCTCAATATTCTTTAATGAACGTCAGTACAATTCTTTTTTAAAATATAAAAAGATGATCATTGAATCCCATCGAATTGAGGCTTTTGAAACCTGGCATCTTAGAAAGAATGGTGAAGAATTTCCTATGCTGACCAACGGTATCGTGATGGAAACAGGTCAGCATAAGATCAAATATATTGCACTATCTGGAATTGATATAACCGATCTCAAAAAAGCAGATAATCAATTACGCGAGGCATATAAGAAACTTGAATTACTTGCGAGAACAGATCCTCTTACACAGCTCTCCAATCGAAGGGATGCAGTCGAAAAGATAGAATATGAAGTGAGCCGTTTTGAGCGTAGTAAAAAGAATTTTGCAATCATCATAGCCGATATCGATGACTTCAAGGGGGTGAATGATAAATATGGTCATGATGCTGGTGATTATGTGCTGAAAACACTGGCAAATGTCATGAGGATGATCGTTAGACGGCAAGATCTTGTTGCTCGATGGGGAGGTGAAGAATTTCTGCTCATGTTACCTCATACCGACCTGGAAGGAGGGATTACTCTTGCTGGTAAAATTCGAGAACGGATTCTCAATACAAATTTTGTTTACGATAATCATACCATTGATGTCACTCTCACTATGGGCGTGAGTAGGTTCAGAAAAAATATCACAGTTGATAAGGCGATAAACCTGGCTGACAAAGCTCTCTATCTGGGGAAGACCACTGGTAAAAATAAAGTCGTATCCGAAGAAGAATTAAAGTAAAAAATAAAAAATATGTAAGTGAGTTCCATGAAAAAAAAACCAGCAAATTTGATCTACGGTGTTGATGATAAACCTCCTTTTGTAACAACTGTATTTCTCGGTCTGCAGCATGTTTTTGTTATATTTATCGCAATGATCTTTCCTGTCATGATCGTCAACCACTTAGGAACAAGCATTGACCCGCGTACTGCAAGCGGCTTCATTAGTATCACAATGATTTCCAGTGGTATTGTGACGATTCTTCAAGCGCTCAAGAAAGGACCTGTGGGGTCCGGTTATTTATGCCCTTCTGTGTGCGGTCCGTCTTACTTGCAGGCTTCCTTTATGGCTATATCGAGCGGTGGTTTGCCAGTTCTATTCGGTATGACTGCTTTTGTTGGAGTCGCAGAATCTATTTTCTCAAGATTCATGCATAAGCTACGAGTTCTGTTCCCAGCTGAAGTAACAGGTACTATAGTTGCAATGGTTGGTATCACGATCATTCC
>DRBZ01000064.1 GCA_011043895.1 Candidatus Cloacimonadota bacterium | reverse complement strand
TTCCTCTCTCAAATCCAGCATAATTTTTAAATGTGTTATCACCCTTTAACCTGTCTATATCTGAAACATATATCCCATTAGTCATTAAATTAGCAATAACACTGTTTATGTAATCTATCTCCTATAAATATTTTGCTGCCATTTCCGCAAGCACGGAACGCTCTCCTTTTACAAGGGTTACATGCCCGGACAGTCTTTCGTCTTTGAATTTATCAACCACCACGCTGAGTCCGTTACTTTCCGAATCCAGGTACGGAATATCTATCTGATACGGGTCGCCGGTAAGGACAACTTTTGTGCGGTCCCCTGCTCGGGTAATAATGGTCTTCATCTCGTGAGGTGACAAATTTTGTGCTTCATCAACAATCATAAATTGATCCGGTAAACTTCTTCCGCGAATATATGTGAGAGGTTCAAGCTCAATGAATCCATAATCTAGAAATTCATCCAATGAAGATGTTTTTTTTCTCCCGAACTTCCCTTTTTCCTTCCTATCCCCTTCTGATTCCCTGCTTTGAAGCAAAATTTCCATATTATCATAAATGGGCTGCATCCATGGATTGTATTTCTCCTTTTTAGAGCCAGGTAAATACCCGATATCCTTACCAAGTGGAAAGATTGGGCGGGTCACAATAAGCTTCGTATATTTTTCTTCCTGAATAGTTTTCTGTAATCCGGCTGCAAGTGCCAGAAGCGTCTTGCCAGTACCAGCAATTCCAATCAAAGAAACGATTTTTACTGAATCATCAAGCAGAATATCGAATGCAGCTTCCTGCTCCGGATTGAGCGCTTTTATTCCCCATATCGGCTCTCCTTTATAGAACTGGAGGGGTTTGACCATATCTTCATCTTTGTGATACTTTGCGATGACATGATGCTTGAATTTATCCTTTTCATAGAGGAGAAGAAACTGATTATAACAGCTCAAGCCAAAGGTGTTTTTCACCTCAGCTTGCTTCTTGAAATCATCGACCTGTTTCCCGCTTACCTCTTTCTTTAGAACACCAGTGTAGAGTTCTTCAAAGTTTATTGCTTCAGCTTCATAATTTATCGCTTTCAGCCCTATCGCATCCGCCTTGATTCGTACATTTGCATCCTTGGACACCATAATCACTTCTTTATCAGGATTATTCTGCTTGAATTTATATGCAGTACCCAATATAAGATTATCATTCACATCAGTGATAAGGATGTCATTTACATCGCTCTTCATTTCATGAGCTAAAGAAACCTGCAACATTCCTCCATTTTTGAGCTTTACACCCTTTGATAGAGAATTCTGTTTTCGCAAGCCATCGAGAATTCTGCTGAACTGACGTGCATTTCTGCTTTTCTCATCAAGTCCTTTTTTGAACTGATCCGTTTCCTCAATAACCGTGATGGGAATCACTACAAGATCCTTCGGATATGCATATATTGCCTGAGGATCGTGTATCACCACATTTGTATCTAATACATAAATTTTGTCCATTGATGCCTTCTCATTATCTTCATTCATACTTTGATAGACTCTTTTAGTTAAGTGATTTTATGTCAAATTTATAATTGGACAATCAGACGAAATTCCGTGTACAGAATTTATCACATCTTTCACCAAGACTATTTTCGGACTGAATGTGCTGATAATCTTACTCTTTAGTTGGTTCATCTACCGAATCTGACATAAATATCTCATGAAAAAAAATAATACCGAGCTGTAATTACACTAAGAAAAGCATTTGCTTCCCTTTTTTATTGACAACATATCTCCTTGACAGGGACTTTTCCAAATTTAATAAGGTGCAAACTATGAACAGAAGAGAAGCCAGAGAGATCGCAGTGCAAATGCTGTATGGATTATACTTTGAGGATATCCCTAAGGATGACAATTCGTTTGTATCCCTTCTGGAACGAAAATTTAATGAAATAATCTCCGAAAGCGATGTCACGTTCACGCTCGTTGATAAAGATTTCTGTATCAATCTTGTTGCCCAAACCCATCAGCATCTTTCTGAGATCGATGAGTATATCAAACAGTTTTCAAAGAAGTGGTCATTTGAAAGGATTACGGTCATTGAAAAATCCATCCTTCGTTTGGCGATTATGGAGATTGAATTCTCAGATATACCGAATAAGGTAGCTATCAATGAGGCGATCGAACTGGCAGAAGATTTTTCGGGACATAAATCCAAAAAATTTGTTAATGGCATCTTAGATGCAGTAATGCACAGGAAAGAGAAACATGATTAGTGTTAGCTTGGGCATCTTCGCTTATAATGAGGAGAAAAATATCGGACAGCTTCTTCAGGCAGTGGAAGAGCAAGTCCTCGAAACCGTTCAACTGAAAGAGATCATTGTGGTTTCCAGCGCCTCGACAGACCGAACCGATGAGATTGTGCGCCAGTATATGAAGAAGGATCCACGTATTCAGCTTATCACACAGGAAGAGAGAAAAGGAAAATCCTCTGCAATTAACTTATTTCTAAAAGCAGCGACCGGGGATGTGTTGATCATCGAGAGTGCGGATACGATCCCAGCAAAGAATACCATTGAAAAACTGGCAGCACCGTTTTATGATGAAACTATTGGTATGACAGGCGGACGACCGGAACCGATAAATAATCCGAAGAGCTTTATTGGATTTGCGGTATGTATGCTCTGGAAACTCCATCATAAAATGGCACTTATTTCCCCTAAAATAGGAGAGATGGCATCATTTAGAAATTTGGTGAAAGAAATTCCTGAGCATAGTCCGGTAGATGAAGCAAGTATCGAATCCATCATTACGGATAATGGATTAAAATTAAAATACATTCCCGATGCAATCATACATAATAAGGGACCTGAAAATGTATCTGATTTCATCAAACAGCGCAGGCGTATTTACACCGGCCATCTGTGGCTACAGAAAAATCAGGATTATACTGTTGTTTCCCAGAATTCCGGCTTGATCATCGGATTGACCCTGAAGGAATTTTCTCTTGATCCTATAAAGGACTTGAAGATAATCTATACAATGCTTCTCGAAGTATGGGGACGTTTTCTCGGTTGGTTTGATTTTAAAATATTGAAGAAAGTTCCTTATAAATGGGACATTTCAGAGTCCACCAAAGATTTGGGTAAATCATAAAAATGTATAACAACATTTCATTATATTCACATTCAGAGAAACATCGTGTTTATCTCGTTCCCAAAGCCCACTTTAGAAACGGAATATGTTATTATTCACTAAACAAAATCTATGAAAAGCATAAAACTTCTTCTTAAACTCATTTTACTTCGCCTTTCACGACATTTGTATGAGAAATTCATACTGCCGGTGAATTACACGGTCAGCGTAACCTACCGCTGCAACTCGCGCTGCAAGACCTGTAATATTTATGAAAAGAAGTGCGATGAACTTACTGTTCCCGAATATGATAAAATATTCAAGTCAATCGGAAACTCTGCCTACTGGATAACAATGAGCGGAGGTGAACCCTTCCTGCGAAGAGATCTTGAAGAGATCATTCAGACGATTTATGATAGATGCAAACCGAAGATCATCAATATCCCTACAAATGGACTGCTGTGTAAAGAGATACCGAAGCGGGTGAGAACTATTGCAAAGAATTGCCCGAAAAGCAGCATTGTCATCAACCTTTCAATAGATGATATTGGCTCACGGAATGATACTATTCGGGGAATTCCAGGTGCTTATGAAAAAGCACAGAAAACCTATAAAGGGCTTAGAAAATTAGACCTTTGCAATCTGAACATTGGCATTCATACAGTTATTTCAAAATTTAACGTTGATCATTTCCATGAAATTTCCGGCACGTTAATGGATCTAAAGCCCGATTCATATATCACTGAAATTGCTGAAAACCGTGTCGAACTCGGTACTATGGATGAGGATATCAGTCCGTCAACCATGGAATATTCACAGGCAATCGATTCTCTACTTCACATAATACGAAATACTCATTTCTCCGGCATGAACAAGATCACTCAGACCTTCCGTATCGAATACTACAAAATGGTAAAAAAACTCCTCAAAAACAAGCAGCAGCTATTCCGATGTTACGCAGGAATTCTCTCAGCACAGATCGCTCCAAACGGCGATGTATGGCCCTGTTGTATGAAAGCAGTCAATGTGGGAAATCTTAAAAGCTATAATTATAACTTCAGGAAACTCTGGAAGAAAAGCAAACTTCTCAAAGAAGAGCGCAGGAAAATCAGAAAAGATAAATGCTTCTGCCCTATGGCAAACGCATCATATACGAATATGCTCATGAAAAACTCGATCCTGTTCAAAGCAGCGTTGAGATTATTCAAAAAATGACGAATACTCATATTTCGATTCGGAACAATTTCTCGATTAAATCAGGGAATTATATTTATTCTGATTTTTACGAACACACGCAGGAGAAAGCAGCACTTATCCTGAATACTTATGAATCATCAAAAAAAGCAGAAAAGGCAATCGCAGTACTTCTGCAAGTTTTCAAAGATCAGTTCCATAAGGATTCTTATGATATTTCTTCTCGGCTAAAAGAAACAATTCGCGAGATGAACTGGCATCTCACAGCTTTTTTCAACAGAGAAAAGTGTAAATTTGAAGTTTCTGCGCTGATTTGTGTTATAAAGAATGATACTGCATATTTTGCTCAAACTGGAAGATTGCTTATTTATTGCTTTGATAAGTCTTTTTCTTCGATCGGTCTTGATATTGAAAATAATTTCAAAGAATCTTTTCAAATTCCTATACTGGGCATCAAAGAAGGTGAACTTCAGATAAAAGTGCATTCTCATAAACTAACTGAGAGTACAGATATTTTGATCATTCCTTTCAAACAAGCCAAAGAACTATCACTGGAATTTGCTGCTCGTGAGAATTTTCTGAGCTTGATAGATCAGCTTTTTTCTGATAATGTAATCCCCCTTGCTCACATTTCAGCAAGAGAAAGGCATTCAAAATATAAATCCCGTCTGAAATTTCGGCTGACCTCGAAAACAACAGGTCGTATCATGCTCATCGTTATTATTATAGCAACAGCATATGTCATTTTTGGTAGAAAATGGGCGCAGGGCTTGCTGAGCAGTGGAAAGGAGGTTATCAGTGAAAAGAAAAAATTTCTCATTGATTATAAATCACTCTTTCCGAATCTCCCCCAACCTGCGTTTGAAGTGAAAGAATGGGAATGGCTTAGCCCCAAAGAGATTACACTCCCGCCTAAATTCGATGTAGAAAATCTGTATTTTATCACTGATAATGAACTGACATGCATCAAAAAAAATACCTATCAGCTAAAATGGAAAGCTACATTCAATGATAAGATTCGTACTGCTGAGTCACTCAGAAATGAAAAATTACTTATCGTTGATGCAGAAGATAATCATTATTTACTCGATAAAACAAATGGGAAGATCAAATGGAACAAGAACAAACCATCGACTCCTGTTAAATATATCAAAGAAAGTCCGCATTTGATCGTGCTTGATTATATCCGTGATGGTCGGTTGGAACAGAATTACTACATTCTTGTGGACAAGAATACCATACAGCTCGTGCTTGCAGAAAAGGGCGATGTCATCGCAATGGAAGAATTTGGATCCGAGATTGATTTCATTTCTGAGTATGATTACATCGAAAAATGCTTTTATGTAACAATGGGCAGAAAAGTGATAAAAATTGATCTTATACTTATATAATATTGAAGAAAGCTCTAAGATATGAAGCAGAAGAAGAAATCTAACGTAAAAATCAATATTGCTGAAATAAACCAGAAGGTTTTTCAGGAATTCAAACAATCGCTTAAACATATCGTGTTTGATGAAACACTCACACTCTACATACTAAGACCGATTGCATTCATTTTCGTTAAAATGATCTATCGTACGAACATCACACCCAACCAGGTCTCGCTAATGACCATAATCACAGGTGTTATCAGTGGATTTCTTTATACAAGAGGAACTCATACCTATTTTATTATTGCTGGTGGTTTACACTTTTTCTGCCTTGTGCTGGATTGTGTGGATGGCATGATCGCCCGGCTGAAAAACAGCGGAACTCCTGTCGGCAGGATCGTTGATGGTTTCGCTGATTATTCGGTTGGAGTGGCTGTGTTCATTGGATATGGTATCGGTTTAGCCAATGCAGGTTATCAGGTTCCATTTGGAATCAACGTTTCGCACTGGACATTGCTTGCTATCTCTGCAGTAAGCTGGATTTTCCATTCTATGATCGTTGACTACTACCGCGTGGAATTCATGGCTCATGGATTGGGTATGATCAAATCAACATGGGAAGCGAAAAAACATTACAGAGAAGAATTGCGTAACATCAAGCACGAAAAGGGCAGAATTATGGATAAGGTCCTCATCGCGCTGTATCTTGGCTATTCCCATTTACAGCTCTTTAAACTCGAAAAGCAGGAACTGTACGACAGGGAAATCTATTATCAAAAGAACAAAATCCTTATCTTCCTCTGGTTCTGGATCGGTCCCACTGCACAGGCATTTTTCATGATCATATCTGCAATTTTGTTCAAACCCATTATTTTCTTCGGTTATATAATTGTGATCGCTAACATCTGGATGGTTGCACTATGGATCATTCAAGCGAGAGTGAATAAAAAAATCTTAATAAAAAATTAGAGTCAAAATATAAGGAGAACGTATGGCACGAATTGGATCAGCAGGAAATTATGGTCCAAAAGTTCGTTCGGATTGTAGGGTAACAATCGAGTTAACCACATCGGGCGGGATTCAAATTGAATTAGACAGTAAGGTTGCGAATTTCTTTCAAGAACAAATCCTTGCGCTTACACACGAGATATTGGATCATTTTAAGGTTAAAAATGCAAAAGTTATGATAGAAGATCAGGGCGCTCTGGATTTTGTGATTGCTGCACGTCTCGAAGCTGCGCTGAAAGATGCGGATCCATCTATAAAGGAATCCTATCTTCCGGAGATGAAAGAATATTGCCTGTATGGTTCAGAGAAGAACAGGTTACGTCGATCCCGATTGTATATTCCGGGCGATACACCCAAACTTGCACTCAACGCCGGCTTGTATGAAGCAGACGGTATTATCCTTGATCTTGAAGATTCAGTTCATCCGAATGAAAAAGCAGCAGCTCGAATTCTTGTAAGAAATACACTCAGAACGATTGATTTCAAAGGTGCTGAGCGCATGGTCAGGATCAATCAACTTCCACTTGGCTATGAAGATGTTAAGGAAGTTATTAACCAAAATGTACATGTCATACTCATTCCAAAATGTGAATCCAAAGCACAGATAATCGAGATTGCTGAATTCATAACAAAAGAAAAAGCTGATAACACTCCTGTATATCTCTTACCAATAATCGAGTCTGCAAAAGGTGTTCTTTTTGCGTATGAGATAGCTACTGCTGCTGATACTATCATCGGTCTCGCTCTCGGTCTTGAAGATTATACTGCTGACATTGGCGTTCGAAGAACCCAATCTGAAGAGGAATGCTTTTTTGCCAAAAGTATGGTGCTCAACGCTGCAAAAGCAGCAGGAGTGCAGGCAATTGACACGGTATATTCCGATGTTGATGACATGGAGGGTTTGTATGAAAATGTAAAACAAGCCAAATCAATGGGATTTGACGGTAAGGGTTGTATACATCCCAGTCAGATCAAAGTGGTGCATGAAGCTTTCCTGCCATCCCCGGAAGAGCTTGAACGGGCAAAACAGATTGTGGAAGCGTTTGAGCAAGCAGAAAAAGAAGGTATCGGCGTTGTTGCACTTGGAAGCAAGATGATCGATCCACCGGTAGTGAAGCAGGCACAAAAAATCCTTGAAATGGCTCGAGCTGGAGGTATACTATCATGAAGAAAGCAGATAAATTCGTAAAGAACGCAGCGGGGCGTCTCGTTCCAACTATAGTGAATGGAAAAGAAGTAATACCATTTAAAGGAATTAATAAATATATTCCAACCAAACATGCTGTTGGTCCGCGAATTCCAAGTGTGGTAAACTATCCAAAGGATTGTAATAAGATAGTGGAAAGTCTTCGGGAAGCATTGATAAAATCGGGTCTGAAAGATGGCATGACTATCTCGACCCATCATCATTACCGTAACGGTGATTATGTATCCAACTGGATTTTTGATATTGCTGCAGAACTTGGTGTGAAGAATCTCACCTGGCTACCAAGCGCTTCTTTCCCCTGCCATGCACCGATCATAAAGCATCTCGAATCCGGTGTTATCAATCATATCGAGGGCAGTATGAACGGTCCTCTCGGTGACTTCTGTAGCCACGGAAAGATGAAAGGACTTGGTTATCTTCGCAGTCATGGCGGCAGGTACCGCGCAGTGGCTGATGGTGAAGTGCACATTGATATTGCTGTCATTGCTGCATCCGCTTCTGATATGATGGGAAATGCCAACGGTGTGCTTGGAAAACATCCATTCGGTCCCATCTCTTTTTCAAAAACTGATTCAAAAAACGCTGATAGAACTATCATTATAACTGATACTCTGATCGATTTTCCTTG
This sequence comes from Candidatus Cloacimonadota bacterium, assembly GCA_011043895.1. GTDB lineage: Bacteria > Cloacimonadota > Cloacimonadia > JGIOTU-2 > JGIOTU-2 > Celaenobacter. Next base: position 864 of record DRBZ01000064.1, on the reverse strand, counting down.
TTATCCCTGGGAAATAATGGGTAATGATGTGGATTTCGTAGTGGTTGTCGATGAGATTGGCGATCCTCAGAGGATCGTTTCTGGCACTACCAGAATCACGAAAAGCCCGGATAGATTGATCATTGCAGAATATGCTGCAAAATTTGTTGATGCTGCAGGTATTCTACGGGATGGCATGAATTTTCAAGCAGGAGCAGGAGGAATTTCACTTGCGTTCACCGATTTCGTGAATCAGAAGTTGACTGAAAGAGGTATCAAAGCACGAAGTATGATCGGTGGAAGCACCAAGTTTCTTGTGGATATGCTTGATAACGGTCGCACGGATTATATTTTTGATGGACAATCCTTTGGATTGGAAGCACTCTCTTCTTTACGGGATAATCCAAGACATATTCCGATTGATATTTTCGATATCTATGACTTTCATGCGAAAAGTAATTTAGTGCAGATGATGGATGTGATCGTACTTGGCAGCACAGAGGTGGATGTGAATTTCAATGCGAACTGCGTGACCCACAGTGATGGCAGAATGCTGCATGGCATTGGCGGATTCCAGAACTGTATGATGGCAAAATGCACGATGATCGCAGCGCCTGCATTCCGCGATAGGATTCCGGTAATAAAAGATGAAGTGACGACTATTGTGGCTCCAGGACAACTTGTTGACGTAATTGTAACTGAGCGAGGTATTGCGATCAATCCGCTCAGAAAGGACCTGATCGAAGCAACCAAGGATTCCGGTTTACCAATTCGTGATATTCATGACATAAAAGCAGAAATAGACGATTTGTGTGGCATTCCTGCAAAGCCAAAACTCACCGATGAAGCAGTCGCAGTTGTGGAATGGGTGGACGGTACGATACT
>DRBZ01000048.1 GCA_011043895.1 Candidatus Cloacimonadota bacterium | reverse complement strand
TCTGCAGCTTCTGTGGTTGTATTGCCGGAAGCAGAAGAGATCGACTTTGAGATCGACGAAAAAGATCTGAAGGTTGATGTATATCGATCATCTGGTCCTGGTGGACAGAGCGTTAATACCACTGATTCAGCAGTACGTATTACCCACATTCCCACTGGCATGGTCGTGACATGCCAGGATGAGAAATCCCAGCATAAGAACAAAACAAAAGCACTGAAAGTACTTCGTTCACGCCTGCTTGATCATGAACTACAAAAGCAGCAGCAATCCATTGCCCGGAAGCGACGTTCAATGGTCGGAACCGGTGACAGAAGTGCAAAAATCAGAACCTACAACTACCCTCAATCGAGAATAACTGACCACAGAATTAACTATACTTCTCACAACTTAGAGTCTTTTATGGATGGAAATATTGACGAACTCATCGAAGCTTTGCATATTGCCATGCAGGAAGAGATGTTAAACAATGAATAACATCATTTTTGAATAGAACTTAAATGATCAGCATAATTATTGTTGCAATATTTTTTATAGGATCTGCCTTTTTCTCAGGCGTTGAGATCGGTCTTATATCGCTTGATAAGCACCGGTTAAAACATGAAGCGGGAAAAAGTCAGAGCAAAAAACAACTCTATAATTTTGTCACAAATCCTGACAAAGTCCTCGGAACAACACTCATCGGCACAAACATTTCTCTTATCATCGTATCCTCAGTTTTTACTGCGTTTATGATAAAAAGGGAAATCATGTCCGAAACCATGGCAACCCTGCTTCTATCAGGTGTTCTTCTTATTTTCGCAGAGATCATTCCAAAGATCATTGTCAGAAATTCATGTAATACATCGATTCCAAAAATGTTCTTCCTTATACGATTCTTCGCATTTCTTTTTCATCCGCTGATCCTGGTGCTCAGCAAGATAAACAACTCGTTCTTCAAACTGTTCAGGATCGACAAAAAAAGCGGTTCGCACCTTTTCACCAAAGATGACCTGTCCTACCTTCTTGAAGAAGCAGAAAAGGACGGAAACGTTAAAAAGGAAGAGCATGACCTTATAGAAGAAGTGCTCGATTTTCGAGATCTAACCGTCAAAAATATCATGATCCCCAGAACAAATATCGTTGGCGTTAAATCGGACACTCCAATCAGTGAAGTGATCAATCTGGTAAAAGAACTTGGCTTTACACGTTTTCCTGTGTACTCAACCGATATTGATCATATCGAAGGATTGCTGGTCATACACGATCTATTAGAACTCGATGATCTTTCGCAACCTGCAGGTAATTTCATCAGGAATGCCTATTTTGTTCCTGAAGTTATGAAAGCCACAACGCTACTCAAGAAGATACAGCAGAATAAAACTCCTCTCGCTATTGTGGTAGATGAGTATGGTGGTACTGCTGGGATTATATCTGTGGAAGACCTTCTTGAAGAACTTGTCGGGGAGATCGAAGATGAATATGACGCTCAGGAAAACGATATTAATAAGATTGACGATACAACATTTCTCGTTGACGGAGAAGTAGAGATAGAGCGACTAATCGAAGATTATAACATAGAATTGGATGAAGGTGATTATGAGACGCTGGCGGGTATGCTTATAGAAAAATTCGAACGAATTCCCCGCTATAATGAGAAATGCATGATCAAGAATATTGAGTTCACTATAAAGCAGGTAACTGCCAGAAAAATAGAAAAGGTTATGATAAAGATCCTTCCTGAAACAACCGAAAACTAATCGTCTCTTTCTAGTTCTTCGAAAGGATTTTCTTCCCCCACTTTTTTCCTGTGTAATTTTTGATTGATCTTTTGCTTTATATCATAGAAAAATTTATTGAGCTTTTTATTTTCCACCAATCCCAGACCGAGTATAATAAATAATATTCCTTGCAGAAATGGTAGAAACAGTCCAGCAATTCCAAGTCCGATCAAACTGTAACCAGCGATTTTTTTAACGGGCTTTTTCACTTACTCGGCAGTTACTTTTGTTACTTCTGGAATTTTGTCTTTAAGTTGTTTTTCTATGCTGTATTTCAGAGTCATCTGTGAGAAGGGACATCCTCTACATGAGCCCTGAAGCTCAACTTTTACTTCACCATCGTCAGTCACATCTATCAGCTTGACATCGCCGCCATCGCCTTGAAGCGCGGGTCGTATTTTTTCTAATTCCTCTGTTACTTTTTCTTTGAGTTCCATATATACCTCAATATTTTATTTATAATCTATTCATTTATTCACTTCGTCAAATTTATAATTTCCGTGGATCGGTGACCACACCTTTGAGCGCAGTGGCAGCAACAGTTTCCGGAGATGCAAGATATATCTCTGCAGATTTATTACCCATGCGTCCTTTGAAATTCCTATTCGCTGTGGAAATCGTTACTTCTCCGTCTGCCATCACACCCTGATGTGCACCAAGACAGGGTCCGCATCCAGCAGGCAGGATCACTGCACCAGTGCTATTCAAGATCGATAAGGTACCATCATCAGACGCTTTTTGATATACTTCTCGTGATGCCGGAAGTATGAGAAGTCGCACAGAAGGATGGATCGTTCTACCATTCAAAATTGCTGCTGCAGCATGAAGGTCTTCCAACCTGCCGTTCGTACAGGTTCCAATGAAACATTGATTCACCTTAATGCCTTCAGCTTCAGCAATATCCTTCACATTATCGACCGTATGCGGGAATGCAACCTGCGGAGAAATATCATCAAGTACATACTCATATTCCTGTTCATACACAGCATCTTCATCCGCCCATACAGGTTCATAGGATTTGGCTTTATGGAGCTTTAGCCATTTCTCAGTACGCTCATCGACCGGAAATACACCGTTTTTTGCTCCCATTTCAACAGCCATATTCGCAATGGTCATTCTATCTGAGATATCCAGATTCTTAATGCCTTGTCCATGATATTCCACCGATTTATAGTTTGCACCGTCAGCACCAAGATCGCCGATTATCTTGAGGATGAGGTCCTTTGCAGAAACTCGCTGCTGAAATTTTCCATGAAATGTAATTTTGTAGGATTGGGGGATCTTGAACCAGGTTTCGCCTGTGATCCAGATACCTGCTGCTTCTGTTCTATCAATACCTGTGGAAAATGCACCAAATGCGCCGTATGTACATGTATGGCTGTCACTGCCCACAATAATACTGCCCGGTTTTGCTAATCCAACTTCCGGGAGCACCTGATGGCAGATCCCTCTTCCGATATCATAAAAATGTGTGATATCCTGCGATTTTACGAACTCACGAATTTCCTTATGATTGTTCGCTGTCTTTGCATTGGCAGCAGGGATGACATGGTCGAGCACTATCACAATGCGTTCTGGATACTTTACTTTGATGCCTTCCTTCACCTGATCCAGCTTCTTAATAATAGCCGCTGAGTTATCATGTGTGAGTATGTAATCTGGTTGAACAAATACTATCTCACCTTCTTTCAACGCCTTGCCGGCTTTTTTCTCAAATACTTTTTGAACAAATGTTTTACCCATCTAATCTCCTATTCATTACTTTAACCACGAAATACACAAAATTCACGAAAGACAATTTTATTAATCAATTATTTTTCCCAAAATCTTATACTACAATTCTTTCAATTGCAACTTTTGGAGAAGATGAAAAATTTATTAAAAAACCTAATCTTAAATTTGTTGCTCTTAGATAATTCAAAATCTGAGCTCTATGGATATCAAGTATATTACTTACCGCCTTAATTTCAAAAAGAATCTTTTCAAAGCATGTAAAGACTGCTTTATAAGTATGTTGTAATTGAATTTTCTTATAATGAATAAATATATTAACCTGACTTTTGAAAGGAATTTTTCTTTGGGCAAACTCATATTCTAAACATTCCTGATAGACTGGTTCAATGAATCCTACTCCTATCTCTTTATAAATTTCAAAAACAGCCTCCTGAATTAAAAAGCTTTCTTCCTTATACATTATTTTTTCTTGTTTTTCGTGCTTTTCGTGATTCATTATCTTTATTATTTAATATTCTTGAGGACATTTATAATTAAATGCCCAGCTTCATGGCAAGTTTTTCCTAAACTGATGAAGCCATGCTCTTTCATGATAAAAAAGCCATTTCTTTTATCTAATATATCCAAAACTGATCGAACAAGTTCTACCGATCCATAAGGATAATGCTGCTTTGTTGATCGTAATCCAAGGGCATCAGCATTTTGCAGTATCATGCTGTTATGCCCATGAAAAATTACATTCACATCATCCCTTTTTTTATAGATCTCATTATGCAGCATTGTTTCTGATGAAGGTTCGTGCATTCCCTTTACTGTGATCAGTGTAGCTTCAATATCGACATCAATTACCTCGACAAAATCGTTTTCTCTAAGTTTTGAAAGATTTGAACCTGCTGCGGTAATTATTAAATCATCATCATTTCTCACACTGAGATTCCCGGCAGAACATATCCGTGTATGATCAGTGGGATCGGAATAAATCGGAATGCATCCTAATTCCGATAGTTTCCTTCCCCATCTCATGAGATCCTTCTGCTGTGAAAAGTTCGGGATCGTTCTATCAATGAACCTTACATTAAATTTAATTCCCTTGTACCGTTCCATTATGCAAGTGTATGAACGTTCTCCGGTAGCACGATTCCTTTTTCGGTGATAATTCCGGTGATATAGCGAGCTGGTGTTACATCAAATGCTGGGTTGAGTGCATCGCTTTCGGGATTAGCTACCATTGATCTACCAATGGATTTGACTTCATTGTGGGATCGTTCTTCAATAGGAATATACTCACCAAATTTACATGCGAAATCTATGGTTGAACATGGAGCAACTACGTAAAATGGAATGTTGTTCTCTTTCGCCAGCACCGCTTTTTCATAGGTGCCGATCTTATTTGCCACATCTCCATTACAGGCGATCCTATCTGCACCAACGAATACAATATTGATCTTCTTCTTTTGCATATAATAGCCCGCAGCATTGTCAGCAATAATCGCATGTGGAATTCCTGCCTGATTGAGTTCCCAGGCAGTCAATTGTGCCCCCTGCAGGCGGGGTCGTGTTTCATCTGCATAAATGAAGATGTCCTTTCCTTGCTCGTATGCAACATAGATCGGTGCAAGTGCGCTTCCACAACCTTGAATTGCGAGTTTACCTGCATTGCAATGAGTCAGAATTCCAAATCCATCTTCAATAAGTTCAGCGCCAAATTCACCCATCATTCTTGAATGCGCTTCATCTTCATGGAGAATATCATCAGCGGTTTGAAACGCAACAGAAACCGGATCATTTGAATCAATAGCAGCATCATACACTCGATTCGTTGCATAAAATAAATTCTGCGCCGTGGGTCGTGCAGCTTCGATGTATGCTTTTGCTTCATCAATATCTTTCCTGCATGAATGTTCTGCAAATGCTTGTGCCATTGCATAAGCCGCAGCCACACCGATAGTTCCAGCACCGCGCAGAAGCATATCCCGAATTGCATTTGCTGTTGCAATATACGTGTGAAGTTCCACGATTTCGAAATGAAACGGCAGCCGTGTCTGGTCAATGATAAATACTGTATGATCTTCTCGCCAGATCGCTGACCAATCCTTGTGTAATTTATTTTCTGCCATACCCTACTTAAAGAAATTTCCAGAAAAAACTTGTCAAAGATTGCATAGTGATTTTGTGAAAAACAGGAGTAACCATGAATGTATTTGAAGCAATAGAAACACGAAAAAGCATACGCAGCTACGCTACAAAGGAGCTTGATGAAGAAAAACTTCTAAGGATCCTTGAAGCTGGACGGCTTGCACCATCCTGGCAAAATAAGCAATGCTGGCAGTTTGTTGTAGTTAAAGAAAAAGAGACAATCCATAAACTCGCACTTAAATCCGGCATGCTCAGCAAATCAAATTTCTTTATCAAGGATGCGCCTGTGGTTATCGTAGCTTGTGCCAATCCCTCAAATAGCGGACATCTGAATGGACAGTATTATTATCTTGTTGATGTAGCAATCGCCTTTCAGCAGATGATGCTTGCCGCATGGGAGATGGGCATCGGCTCATGCTGGCTTGGAGCTTTTAATGAGAAAAGAGTGAAGGAGATACTTGAAATTCCAAAAAAAATAAAAGTGGTTGCACTCAGTCCCTTTGGCTATCCAAAAGAAAAAGATACCCTTTATGCAAAAGCATTAAAGACTTTTGCTGGAAGCAAGAAGAGGAAGGAGCTTGAGAAGATCGTGCATTGGGAGCAGTGGTGAGGATAGAGGAGTAGGATGTAGGGAGTGGGATGTGGGGAGTGAAGTGTGACCCGTTTTCAAGACAAGAAAAGATAAAAGCAGTATGAGGATTTTTGTATACTAAAAACCTTGCGAATGGTTGAGGAACGAAATCTTCGCAATGGTTGATAGCAAGATCTGGATTCCCTCTTTCAAGGAAATGACATTTTTTCCTTCACGGTTCCCCCTGCTTTTCTGGATATAATACAATAAAGTCAGATATTCTCTGTAATTTGAATTTCCTTAAAAAATAGCACGCAGATTAACGCTGATTATACTGATTCACACTTATTGAAAATAGAAAATGAGAAACGGGGAATACTCTTTATTTTTCAGTGTCTTTTCGCCTGTTATGGCATAGTGTAACGAAGCTGGGTACTTTTTGTGGTTAAATTTTTTTTAATGCTTTTTCAATCTGAGCAATCGCTTCTTTTTCTAATGGGAGGGCTTCCTTCAATCTGCGGATCTCTTCCGCTCGCATCTCCTTAGACCAGCTTTGGTTTTTATCGAGCATCCAGGGATAGGGTACGAAATCCGTGAAACACCCTTTTTCGTCCAAGAGTTTTTCAGTAACCATTTGTTCATACAGACCAGCAGCTTTGAGTAATGGCGTTTCTACCTCTTCATAAAAGCCTTGGGCGATTCCTCTGAGGTAATTTGCTGCATTTAGGCGGTATGCGATCAGGCATTCATAGATCCATGCATTCCCGAGTAGATCATCTTCTTTGATCTGGTCATTATCCTCATTCAGCTTTTCAAGATAGTTGATATATTCATCCCAGGCACTGAATCCCAACCAGTACTCATCTGCATCCTCTTGATGAGCCATTTCAACTGCCTGCTTGAGAGAATTAATTGCAAGTTGTGTACTCGAAGGCATACTATCTTTACGAGCTGTATACACTTCAACATCCCATGGCATCTGTGTTTCAACCAGTATTTGTTTTCCATTTTGATGAAGCGGGTGGTAGCATAACCACTCATTACCTTCTTTTTGATAGCCGACAATTATTCCATCTTCGATGGTTCCGTATTGCACAGGAATCCCCCTGTCTATGCTTTCCACTACTGCTTTTCGCATCTCTGCGATCTTCTCTGTTTCCCCGGATTTTGGCTGATAGACCGTAACTTCCCATGGACTTGCATCATTAGAGCCTTTTAAACATAGATAACCACAGCAGGAGTGTGGTGAGCTTGGACAAAGAGCATCTTTAAAAACCTGCATACGAAATGCTAATCCCGAAGAACCAAGTAGGAATTCATAACTCACATTTTCTCCAAGTGCTTCCAGTATCTTTGCCTGCGCACCGTGAACTGAACTTGCATATTCCTCAAAACTGAATCCTTCGACTCCTTCCGATATCACCCTGTCATCTTGACGAATAACTTTTGTTTTCATAGCTGTTTCCTCTCCATAACTATTTGAAATTATAAACAGTATCATTACAACACAAAATAATGTGAAGTATTTATTCATTGTTAATCTCCCTTTGGAGATTTAGTTTTATCCTATGTCTTTCATTCTCACACATCTGCAAAATCCATGATAGATCATACAGACACCACCAAATATTGAGATCAGCCCCCAGAACAGCGGACGTACAAATACATACAGGATCGATGAACCAGTATAGGGTAAGAGATACAAACCCCATGTTACAAGAATACATCCGATTACAATGAACATATGACCCAAAATGACCGTAACTGTTCTACCCTGAGTGAATGCAGTAAATAGTAAAGATACACCCACGAGCAAAGGAAATACGCCAGCTAATACTCCTAATAGTATCAGCATAGCCAATCCCATGAGCAGGAGAAAAATTCCTATTACAAAGCTGACTGGCTGTTTGATTTTCATTGATACTCCTTATTTATAGTCTAAGTAATGAAAACACACCAAATAACTTCATACAAGCGATCAGCACTGCAATGGTAATGACGATCTTCACAATGCCAGCTCCTTTTTTGACCGCAACATGTACGCCGATGAACGCCCCGAGCATATTTCCTGCCGCCAATAACAGTCCGTAATGCCAGATGATCTTCCCGGAGAATGCAAAAACCAGCACGGCAAAGAAGGTGTAGCACATAACGATGAATACTTTAACTGCATTTGCGCGTACCAGGTTGAAGTCCTTGACCAGATTTAATGTTGCTAGAAAAAGCAATCCCACACCTATCTGAACAAATCCACCATAAAACCCAACTCCCAAGAATATAATAATCTCAAGCCATGCCGGGATATTCTTATGTTCTGCTTGAGTTTCCTTTTTAGGACGAAAAATCATGATCAGCACAAAGATAAGTACTACACCGAGCACCTTATCGAAGACCTTTGGACGTATCTCAACTGCGATGAATGATCCAACAATTGCTCCAATGATAGCAGCAACTGTGATATGAATGACAGGTTTTATCTCAAGTTCTCTATACTTATGGAAACGAGTAGTGCCCATAATGTTTTGAAAAAGTATAGCCACTCGATTCGTGGCATTTGCGATGGTTGACGGAAGCCCCAGCAGTATCAGGACAGGCAATGTAAGGGTCGATCCCCCACCTGCAAGGGTGTTCATAAAACCGGCTGCGACACCGGCAAGAAAAAGGATTATGTATAATAGCATAATTTATTAACTCACCACTCAGCTTCTTTTCAATACGCCCTAGTAAGAAGAGAACATCCGCCTTCGCTACACTACGACACGACAAGCAGAGGACACAGAGAACACAGTGTGAATACAACTTCAATAATTTTTAAAAATTTTATCGATTTTATGTAAAAATCTTTTTTTGCTTGCAAGCTTTTTATAAATTTATTGACAGTATGTTAATGAAAAAATAGTTAACGAGTACGTTGAAATAATTTTTATTAATTTTTATACTTTATTGAGAATCAATATAAAGGATTTATAGAGGTTGATAAAGTGATGCTACTAAGTTCAGGATCAGTAAAAACAGAATTCTATACTCATGTGACAAAAAATCGAATTATTAGCCCGTTGGATAATCTAAATTTAGAAAATGATGAAAGAAATGAAAAGTAATCTAAATATGATATCCACGACAATTGTCGGATACAACCATCAAATCAGAAGGTGTTCACGACAAATTGGCGGGGATATTGATATTATGCCCAGTTGTAATAGTTTAGAGGAGATGTTAGAAAATGAATAGTATGATCACAATTAATAGTATTTATAATGATGTTGTTGAAAACGAGAGTATCCATATTTTTGTGTAATCTTAATTTTAGTCAATTTGTTTTATCCTATCTTCAAACAAGATATCAAGTTGGGAATAGATCAATCCCCAGTTTCTAATTTTCATAGTCC
>DRBZ01000105.1 GCA_011043895.1 Candidatus Cloacimonadota bacterium | reverse complement strand
ATTCTAGCCAATTTCTTGTCATAAAATTGTAACTCCTGAAATAAAACATGAAAAAAAGTAAATTTAAATAGAATAACATAAAATCTTAATTAAAAAATCCCTTATGGAATTTTCTGGGTTATCTTCATAAAACTTGCAGAAAAATTTCATTATACATGAGAATTGCTCACAATTGTAGATGCTCTATAGAAAAATACAATCGTTCCTGGATGATGCTAAGCAGCTAACAGCCCTGCTGACTCTTGCTGAAAGGGAGCAGTCTGTCCAGATTCTGGGATTAAACAATTCAGCAAGAGCGCTTGCAGTTTCACATATATTCCGGCACTCGGCAAATTCGATCGTGTATGTGACAGAAAATGATACTATTGCACAGGAGTTCTGTGATGACCTCGAAGTACTGCTGGGCCGTGAATCAGTGTATCATCTTTCTCAGTATGAACTGCTTCCTTATGAGGATTTTTCTCCAAGAAAAACCGTGCAGTTCCAACGCAGTAATACTCTCTCTGCAGCGGTTGCTGAAAAAAGAGGAATATATGTCGTTTGCCTGCGGGAGTTACTCAGAAACATTTCTCATCCAAGTATCTACTCCAAATATCTGATGAACTTGGAAAAGCATCAGGAATATGATCTGAATGAACTGATGTCGCATCTGGTTTCTGCTGGATATCAGAGTACATCTCAGATAAGCCAGGCAGGTGAGATAAGCAAGCGAGGAGGAATTCTTGATATATTCTCTCCCCAATATGAACATCCATGTCGTCTTGAGTTCTGGGGAGATGAGATCACCTCAATTAGACTATTTGATCTTTCTTCTCAACTCTCTCTGCGAGATGATCTGGAGTTTATCACTGTTCAACCGATCCGAGAACTATCCCTGGAGCATCTCAAGAAAGGGCTTTCGGATGAGCTGACCGCAAGGATAGCAGAGAAAGGTTTTTATGAGGGCATCGAACAGGACATGGCGCTGTTACTGGATAAAACTGCAACTTTTCTCGAGTATTTTGATAAAGATAGCACTGTTATTGCACTGGATGCAGAAGAAAAATTTGCAGCAGTTCAGGAACAGCTATTTCATGAGGTAGAAGAAAATTTTACAAAAAAGAAAAAACTCTATAAATCCAAAACCATTACTCCGCCAGACAAACTTTTCAGGGTAGTAGAAATCCTTGAAATTTCTCAATTTAATACTCTTCATTTTTCTCAATCTGAGTTACTCGGCATCAATAACAAGCTGAATATCTTCAGCAAATCTCAGATGAATTATAACAGTAAACTTGAGTTACTCAGAGAAGATATCGAAAGATTTTTAAAAAATAAATTCCATGTATATATCCTTTCCGACAATAAAAGTCAGAGCAACAGGATGCGCACACTCCTTTCTGAGTACGGTGATGATATTCGATCCCATGTGGGTGTATTTCATTATGGTTTTATATTGGATGATGCCCGGCTGGCTTTTCTAACAGATCATGAGATATTCAACAGATACAAGCAGAAACGAAGATTTGCACAATTCAAAAAAGCTGAGTCAATTTCTGATTATGAAGCACTGAAACCTGGTGATTATGTGGTGCATATCGATTACGGCATTGGCATATTCCAGGGCATTGAAAACATTGCGATACAAAACAGGAATATGGATTGCCTTCAATTGCAATATGCCGACAACGATAAGGTTTATGTTCCAACAGATCAATTGCAGACAGTTGCTAAATTCGTTTCTCAGGAAGGTATCATCCCTGAACTCCACCGACTGGATAGTACACGCTGGGAAACGACTAAGAAAAAGCTGAAGAAGGAGGTCGAGGAGATTGCTGCTGATTTACTCTACCTTTATGCACAACGTAAAATTTCCAAGGGATTTGCCTTTTCTAAGGACACAGAATGGCAGCGTGAACTGGAGAGTTCATTTATTTATGAAGATACTGTCGACCAGATAAAAGCTACTAAAGAGGTTAAATCAGATATGGAAACTGCTTTGCCGATGGAGCGACTCATTTGCGGTGATGTAGGATTTGGAAAAACCGAAGTAGCGGTTCGCGCAGCATTTAAATCTGTAATGGATAGTAAACAGGTTGCGTTTCTTGTTCCCACAACAATTCTTGCAGAACAGCATTATATTACATTCTCCGAGCGATTGAAAGATTATCCGATTCGAGTGGAAATGCTTAGTAGATTTGTGCCGGCATCAAGGCAGAAACAAATTGTTGAAAGACTCAAATATGGGGAAGTTGATATTATTATCGGCACGCATCGGTTGCTTTCTAAGGATGTAATGTTTAAAGATCTGGGATTGATTATTATCGATGAAGAACAGCGTTTTGGTGTACGACATAAAGAAAAACTCAAAGCACTCCGGAGCAACGTGGACGTGTTGATGCTATCTGCAACTCCGATCCCGCGTACCCTTAACATGGCTTTAACGGGCGTGAAAGATATGACACTGATGACAGTTCCTCCTGAAAATCGACTTCCGGTAAGAACCGCCGTTATTGAATATGATGAAGATGTTATCTCTTCAGCAATGCGTCGGGAGATAGACAGACAGGGACAGATTTATTTTCTTCATAATCGCGTGGAAACGATTTATGGGATGGAAGAAAAATTGCAGGCACTTATGCCTGATGTGAGCTTCCGTATTGCTCATGCGCAAATGTCTGCACGAGAACTGGAACATGTGATGATGGCGTTCTACCACCATGAGTTTGATGTGTTGATTTGTACCACGATCATCGAATCAGGTATTGATATTCCAAATGTAAATACAATTATCATAAACCGTGCAGATAAACTAGGACTTGCCCAGCTCTACCAACTAAGAGGGCGGGTGGGACGTTCTGACCATCAGGCATATGCATATCTTATCGTACCCAAGAAAACCACAAAAACTGCCTATGAACGCCTGAGAACGATAGAGCAGCATGAAGCATTGGGTTCAGGTATCAATATCGCCATGAGAGATCTTGAGATTAGAGGTGCTGGCAATATTCTGGGCAAAAAGCAGCATGGCATCATGAATACTATTGGGTTGAATTTCTATAATCAACTACTAAAAAGAGCTATAGACAAGATCAGGCAGGGGGAAAATCGGGATATCTTTGAAGTTGAGCACTACAGAGCAAAGATCCAATGTGAAATACCTTTCTCTATTCCTAAGGAATATATCGACGATGATGCGACCAGGCTTGATTTCTATAAACGTCTTAATCATATCGAGCATGAGAAAGACATATCACTTCTTCGCGATGAAATGCGCGACAGATTTGGACCTATTCCTGAGATAACAGAATATGTTTTCAAATACTATCAAGTAGCATTCTGGGCAGAAAGAGAAGCAGTGAAATCTCTTTATATTGGGAAGCAAACACTCATAGTTGTTATCGAACCAACAGTACTCACAAAATCACGGATCGAAAAGATTATACAGGAAATATCCTTTGAGGTTAATTTCAATGTGACAAAGGGAGCAAAAGTCCATATTCGGTTGCCCCATAATAAAATTGACAGTTTCACCACCAACTTTGACGTTTGTATTCAAATTATTAAGATATTAAGTAAGAAAACGTCAAATCAATCGTAAAGAAGGTTTAATGAAAAAATCTACAAAAATAATTGCTGTTATTATCATTGTTGTAGCTGCAGCACTCATTATCATAAACAATTTCGTTGGTAAAGCAACGGATAAACTCATCGCAAAAGTCAATGAGAATGAGATTTATCTTTCAGACATAAATGAAATGGCATCACAATATGGATTCCAGCTATCCTCGGAAGATACAAATCTAATCCTTGATCAACTCATAAATAATGAAGTTGTAAAAATCTATGCACAGAAAACTGGAATGGTAAATGATCCGGATTTTAAAGAAGATTTCGAATGGCAACGAAATGAGCTGAAAAAGGAGCTTCTTATCAATGCTATGCTGGAAGATATGGCAAAAAAGAATACAGATATCACAGAAAAAGATTATACTGCCTATGTGCAGGATAATCCCTATGTAAAGATTAAAACCATATTCATACCCAGCCAGGAAGACACAACAGCTGCTCGGGAGAAGATCTACCAAGCATATGACAAACTGCAGACCGGATCTGATTTTGAAAAAGTGCAAAAGAAGTATGTGGATAAAGCATATAGAACACCTGATAATAAAGGTGAGCTCATTAAATATGACGTACTGCAAAGCATCCTCCCAACAAATGAAAGAATGCCAAATGTTGGAGAGTTTACTGAACCAATTTTAACAGACTATGGGTATTATATAATCAGGCGTTATGAAGATCCCTCTATAACCGAGATCATAGAAGAAGTTGGTGCTGATATTAAGAATGAAAAGGAAGGATCTTATGTAAATGAATTCCTTAAGAGTTTTAAAACAGATCTTACAATCAATAGCGCAAATCTACAAAAAGCTCTCGATTCCAATTCCAGTGCTCAGAACAACCTTGTCATAGCCTCTAAAGGTAATATGGTACTCACGTGGGGAACATTGAAAAAGTATCTCGATTTCTTCCTCACAGAACAACAGCTGCAATCCCTTGATATTCTCGACTTCGAGGATATTGCCACACAGATCGCACTTCAGGAATTCCTCTATCAGAAAGCTGTTAAGGAAAATTACGAGAATTCTATGAATTTTGTTTCGCAATGGGAAGCACAATCTCAAGAATTTGATAAGAACTATGATGACTATGTGGTTCAACAGGTTTTCACCAATGTGATCTATCCCTCGATACAGGTTTCGGACGCAGAGATCGAAAAATTCTACAACGACCACAAAGAAGATTTCACGGTCGATGGAGTTGTACAAAAGCTCGAAGATGTACGTGATGACATCAATAATGAACTTAGCAACCAGAAATATGAACAATGGTTCCAGAATGTAATAGATCAATACAATATCACTATCGAGACCTATGAAAAAAATCTATAACTTTGTTCTGCTTATTGCAGTTATTTTAAGTTTTGTGCAATGCAATAAAGAGGAAAATAAAAGCGTGATCGTTGCTGAGGTGAATGATCAGAAACTCTATGAGCATGAATTCCGTAGCTTGTTCACAGAAGAGGAATGGCAAACCGCCACACCTGAACAGAAAAATAAAGTGATCAATGACTGGATTGAAATAACTCTACTCGCAGAAGAAGCAAAAAAAAGAGGGCTCCATAAAAAACCTGAAGTAAAATTCAATATAAAATATGCAGAGCGTACATTACTGGCAAATGAACTTCTTGCCCAGCAATTGAAAAATGTCTATGTGAATACTGATGAAGTTTTTGATTATTATAATCTACATAGAAATGATTTCTTGCGGAACAGACGTTTCTACAAAATACAAGAGTTTATTGCCCCTAACTGGACTATCTCTGATTCTGCGATAACTCTCTTCAACGAGGGTGAGGCATTTTATGTGGTAGCAAAGAATCTCGGGAGAGATTATACTGTTAAAACTATCAGCAGTAATGATGTAACTCCTGCATTCTGGGATTTCATTTCTGGCATGCAACGTTGGCATATTCGTATAATTGAGGATGAAGGTGTTATCAAGATCGTTCAACTTCTGAACACCATTAATGAAGAGCAAGCAATTCCATTCCAGAATATCAGTGATTCTCTGTACAATATTCTAATTGAACAGAAGCGTGAAGAATTTCTTGCAAATGCACTGGATAGTCTGCAAATAAGCTATAAAGTTAAAATTTATTAATAGGATTTTTCATGAAACAATTTATTTGTATAGTCGGAATTTTGAGTGTGGTTGTTTCTTCGTTACTCTTAGCTGAAGAGGTTGACGGCGTTGCAGCTATAGTGGGCAATCAAATCATACTTCAATCCCAGGTCGAGAAGAATTTTCAGGACTGGAAAGCAACTGCTCCTTTTGGGGAGAATATTAGTAAAGAAGAAGTGCTGCAACTTCTTATTGAAGAAAAATTGATCGCAGAAAAAGCAGAACGTGAAGATATTACTGCGACTGAGCCTGAGATCGAAATGCAACTGGATAGGATTATTCAGAATATTATTGCGCAATTCCCGACTTATGAGCAATTCATGCAGGTTCTTCAGCAAGAGGGACTTACTCTCGATGGTCTAAAAGATATGTATCGTGATCAGATAAAAATTCAGGTAGTACGTGATAAGCTCCTTCAGCAGGAAGTCTTTGCAAACCTGAACGTCGCAGAATATGAAAAGCGAAACTATTACGAAACTCATCTGGACAGTTTGCCAAAACGCCCACGCATGGTAAAAATAGCAGAAATATCAGTTGAAACAGGTGTAGGTGACAAGAGTCTTAGTGATGCTTATGAAAAGATTGAGAAAATACAGGATGAGCTGAAAAAAGGAACTGATTTTGAAGAACTGGCAAAAGAGTACTCAGCATGTCCTTCTGCTGCACAGGGAGGTGATCTCGGTTATTTTGCCCGTGGTTCAATGGTTAAAGAATTTGAAGATGCAGCTTTTGCCTTGAATGTCGGTGAAGTCAGTGAGCCAGTTTTGACAGAATTTGGTTATCATCTTATTAGAGTTGATGATATTCGAGATGGCGAGATCAAAGCCCGACATATTCTTGTCGAAGTCAATATGTCCGAAGAGGATCAGGAAATCGCCAGGAAAATGATCGAGGATATCCATTCACAGCTCGCACAGGGTGCAGATTTTGTTGAACTCGGACAACAGCTCAATGACTCTACGGGTGTATGTAAAGAGAACTTCTCCATCGAAGAATATCCTGTTGATCAGCTTGCACAAATACCACAGTTTGGAAGTATTTTGGTAGAAATTGAAGAAGGCGAAAGTACCGATGTGATTGAGCTTGAAGGTGCCTATTACATTTTTAAGAATATTGGTTATGTAGAACCTCGATCCTATGAGTATCAAGAGATCTCTTCTCAAATCGAACAACTTGTATTTCAGGAAAAACAGCAGCAAGCAATTCAAGATTGGCTCGACGAACTTAAAAATGAGATATATGTAGAGATTATCGAGTAGTAAAGAATCAGAATTATTCTACAAAAGGTTCGATTGAAAGATCGAACCTAATTTTGTTTTGCAAATACCAGTTTACGGAACGATTCGTCGTCCCATTGCATCACTTCTGCCTGGAGAATTATCATAGATCTCCGATACAAAGTATATCACTGCAGGATAATCTCTTGGGAATTTCCCATGAAAATAACTATGCACATCGTTGATGTAGCGAACAACTAACTTCTCATAATCTGTGAGATCTGGATCATCAGGATGTAATAGACGTGATATGGTTTTTAGTTTATAGGATGGAATATCAAGATACACAATTGTCGATACAGGATGAGTCATCTGGTTGAGGAAAGATTGTGTTTCAAACTCAGGCGTTGAGTACAACTCAAGAGACACTTGCCTGTCCAGGTCAAACAGGGAATCAACATTCGAATAAAAATATCGTAATGTTTCCAATTTCTTTACAAATGATGAATCATTGGTTTCTTCCATAAGCGCTATAAGTTCCGGAAGTTTCTCTGCTTTCGGTAAGAATCCCATTCCTTTCACTGCATTGTTCAGCTTGAATTGTGAATCATCTCGTTCATATCCATAGGTCGCGACAATCCCATTGTGTGGTCCTGCAAGTTCCGGTGGTTGCATATTAAGGAATCTATCAAGTGTCTCTATCCGCTTCTCTATGTTCCACTCCATAAATTTGTCAGGAAATGTCACAAGCTTATATTCCTTCCACTCTCCATCGATTTTAGCTTTGATGACGCCATCTCCCGGTTGTGGAGTGATTACACAATCCTGGTGGAAGTAATCATCATCGATCCAGAAATTCTTTGGTTGTTCCACCTGTTTGGTTGTTGCACAGGACATCAGCGAAATTAAGATTATGAGAGATAGTAAGCTTTTTACAATCCTATTCATATAATACTCCTCATGATTATTTACTTTCCTGCGATGAAAGGAAGTACGAATCAGCTGTCAATAATATCATGCATCTTAATTCATTTATTTGTTACATTTGGCAGCAGATTTTCCTTAACTAAGAACATTGACATGCTTCATCCAAAATCAATTACCTAATCAACATTATTTCAAGAGGTTAATATGAAATTCAAACGCTCATGTGGAGTGCTTTTACATCCCACATCATTACCATCAAATTACGGTATTGGTGATCTAGGTACAGATGTTTATAGATTTGTCGATTTCCTGGCTGAATCCGAGCAAAAGCTCTGGCAAATTCTTCCTCTCAACTATCCGGGATATGGCAATTCTCCGTACAATCCCATCTCAGCATTTGCAGGTAATCCGTATCTCATCAGCCCAGAAAAACTTGTTGAGAAAGGATTTCTAAAAGCAGACGATATTAAAGCACCTCAAGGATTTGATGAGCATAAAGTTGTGTTCTATAAAATCATTGAATATAAAAATCGTATACTCAAAAAGGCATTTCAGAAATTTCAGGATACATTACCTCATAAATCTTTATCTGATTTTGATGCATTTTGTTATGAAAATACTTCCTGGCTCGATGATTTCAGCTTGTTTGCAGCATTACGTGAGAAATTTGACTATGCTTCCTGGAATACGTGGGAAGAGGGTATTCGAAGGCGAATGGACAAGGAACTTATCCTTTGGAGAAACAAACTGGCAGAACGCATCAGATATTACAAGTTTGAACAATATCTCTTCTCGATCCAGTGGAAAGAACTTCATGAATATGCACATAGCAAGAACGTTGAAATTGTAGGTGATATTCCGATATTCGTGTCCTTTGATAGTGCTGATGTCTGGGTGCAGCAGGATCTTTTTTATCTTGATGATGAAGGTAATCCAACGGTCATTTCCGGAGTACCACCTGATGAGTTTTCCAAAGAAGGGCAGCTCTGGGGTAATCCACTTTATAATTGGAATAAAATGAAGCAGAATGATTATCTTTGGTGGCGGGAAAGGATTTCTCGCTTACTTACACTTGTTGATTATATGCGTATCGATCATTTTATTGGATTTATCCGTTACTGGAAGGTGAAACCCGGCTCAAAAACAGCCCAAAAAGGCGAATGGGGCAAAGGTCCGGATGCTGACTTCTTTGCGACCATTAAGAAGCATCTTGGTGAACTGCCAATTATTGCTGAAGATCTCGGTATCATTATTCCGCGCGTTGATGAGCTTCGTCATGAATTCGATCTGCCAGGTATGAAAATTCTACAGTATTCCTTTGCATCGAATGACCAGCGACCTCACGAGTTTGAGGAAAACTCTATTACCTATCCGGGCACGCATGATAATGATACGATTAAAACCTGGTTTCTGAATATGAAGAAGTATGAACCAGGCATTTATAAGACTCTTACCAATTATATTGATTTTGATGAGAGTAAATCAATGTGCTGGCAGATGATCGAGTGTGCGTATTCTACGCCTTCTATTTGGACGATCATTCAACTGCAGGATATACTCTGTCTGGGTGAAGAAGCACGAATGAACCGACCTGGAACTGTGGGAGATAACTGGGTATGGCGGTTTACGTGGGATATGATTGATGATGATATCAGTGTTGAGCTTGGGAAATTGGCTGAGAAATATAATCGATAGTGTCATCGATCAATAAGAACAATACAATAATTGTCATCCTTGAGGGAATGCAATGACCGAAGGATCTCCCAGGTAGTTGACTACTTCTGCGAGATTCTTCTGCCGATAACTCGGCATCAGAATGATAATCGTTTTTTCTTATTGTCATCCTCGAACAGGAAATTTCAATTTGCTGCGAAGGATCTCCCTGATTTGTTAGTTTTACACATTTGATAGATTCTTCATTACGCTTCGCTTCATTCAGAATGACAAATATACTTAATCTCCCCTGAAAAAAATCCCAAATGCTGACGAATAACTTGACTTCGAGTATTTAAGTAGGTACAAAACTCCCAAAAAAAATGCAGAGAAGTGCAAAAAGCTGAGAGTTTACGATGATAAAAAAAGAGATATCAGAGCCAAATTTATTTAAGTATAGATTATCAAATTTACT
>DRBZ01000120.1 GCA_011043895.1 Candidatus Cloacimonadota bacterium | reverse complement strand
ATCTGTTTTTCACGTTCACAGAACATGCGGTTATAATATTCTTCCATTCCGGGCATTTCATCTTCGAGTTCTCGCATTTTTACTCGTGAAAGTGTGTTCGTCCGTTCTGTATCTCCGTTCTGCCAGGCATCAAGCACTTCATGGAATGTTGAGTCTATTTTTGTATATTCTCCGAGCGTATATGATAGATAATCCATTTGAATATTTTCAGGAAGTGATGCCAGCATTTCCATTTGAGAAGTAGGGATTTCGAGTTCGAGGATCTCTATTCCCTGCTCGTGGGCTTTGTTCAGGAAGTGTATATCCAGTCCAAGTCCTGCATCCACATCCAATTTCTTCAGCTTTGCAAGTCCAAGGTTCAAGCCGACAAACCATGGTTTGAATCTGTTGAGTTGGTCTTTTGTGAATCCCAATTCAATAAATTTTTCTGCAATGTTTGAATAGAGTTCTGCGGGGGAGTTCTAATTCAAGATTTGTGCTGTTCGGATACAAAGCATACTGTGCTATAAAGGTGTTAAGAACATTCTGGTCGAGGGTGGTGGCATCAAGTTCCACGACAAGCACATCGGATTCTTGGAATGCGCTCTCGATTCTATTATCGAGGGGATACACTTTTCGGCAAGAGGTGTATTGAACCGAGAATATAGGAAGTATTAGATTCTTTTTTGATCTCCCATAAGAAGAGGTCGGCATGGAGAGCTGATGAAAATGATAGGATCAGGTAGGTGAGTACGAGAAGAGTCATAATACGTTTGCTTTTTACGTGTGTTATTTTCATTGGTTACTCCCGAATAGATTTTTTTCTGCGATATTAAAATACGAGAAGATCGATTGATAACTTTTTACTATATCCTTGATGGATTCAATTGTAGTATCCTTCTTTTTGTAAACTGCATCCAGAATTTCAGAGAAAGCACATTCAATGACCATACCACTGAAACGCACCAGCGATATGAACGCATCCTGTATCCACACACTGTGCACCATTTCAGTACCTGAGGAGTCAAAGAAGGTAATGAGCGTTTCAACCGCATCCTTAACGATGATCAACCATTGTCCCTTGAGTTCATCAAGCACAATATCTGATTCCGTCTTTGAGATCTGACGCACACCAGGGATATTTTCATCTGCATAGTGTTTGATAAATATATCCAATCCTCGTGAGTTGTTTTTCAGAATGTACGGCGTGAGAATTTTCAAGGGAGCAGGGAAGGCATCGATGATGAGAGAATGATCCGCAGTGTCGATCATGTTGAGAGCTTTTTCGAAAACCAATTCTCTGGATTGTAATTCATAGATACCGATTGGTTCCTGCTTTACATCAAGTTTTTCAACTTCCTGAATTATCTTCTCACGTCTTTTGATGAAATCCTGCTGGATGGAATTGAGGAATTGATCAATAGGAACAGTATCGTAAAAAAGCTTATTTGACGTAGAATCGCTGATTACTGCACCTTTATGCTCCAGACTTTTCAGTGCTTTATATGTATTTGCAACCGGCTTTCCAGTCCTCATGGCAATATTGTATCCGGTACTGCGTTTATGTTCGAGCAGCCAGATATACACTGTTGCCTCGAGGTTTGAGAGCCCCATTTCAGCAAGGAGTTCCATAAGTATCTTTTGATCTTTCATATTGCTCCTGGTTTAGTAGTAGTATTTAACTACTACTTTTTATAATCAGTTTTTGTTTGTCAAATATTTCTTTTATTTTGTTTGCATACCCCCAAAATTAATTAGAAGCATGACGCTTTTTAATAATGATACAAAATATAACCATACGATGTGAAAATACCATGATTTATTAACACTATATACTACATCCAACCATTATTCAAGTAAGAGCATAACAAAATTAAGTAATATTATTTCATTTCTACTTCATCTTTTTCACAAAAACATTGCCAAGAAATATTCAGCTATTTTGCTCCATCATATCAACTGGTAGGCAATCGAATACATGGAAGAAATGTCACCTTTACAAAGAGCACTTGATATATCAACAAACCGGATAGTATCTGCATGTGCAGGTGCGGGTAAAACATACGCACTGTCTAAAAGGTATTGCGCTATCATAGATGAATTCACAAAACATAATCTAAAAAAGCCAAAAAATGAATGGTTGGGATTCAAGAATATTCTGGTGATCACATTCACGAACAAAGCTGCGGCAGAAATGTCACGTCGTATTTATGAGGACCTGCAATTACTTCTGAAAGGTAAGGAAATTGGAGAATTGAAAGAGCAGGGAATCTCACTGGGAGAAAGTATCCGCTCTGCTCCTGAAGATTACAAGAACTGGCTGAGATCTACTTTCTCTCAAAATTACATCATGACCATCGATGCCTTTTGTGGTTCAGTTCTTAGAGAAAATGCTTTCCTGCTCGATATCGATCCACAATTCAAAACTTCCGATGAGTTGCTTGAGCAAAAACTCTATCGTGAAACCTTGAACGAATTCCTTAACAGGCAAAGCAAAGGACTTCGTCCTGAACTGAAACATATTCTTACATTCACGGACAAAAATGGCATTATCCAATTCTTTAATTACTTCAATAAAAGAAAAGTTTTCCTCGAAGAATGGCTTGAATTTATTGAAAACCAAACTGAAGATGAAATTTATAAGTACTGGCTTCAGCATTACCTTCCTGAATTTGATGTTAATCGGCTTGTTCAGGAAGTAAATAAAATCACGCAATATCATGAACATATTAAAGAAAAAGAAACAAATTCACTAGCAGAACTCTCGGAGAAACTTGAGAGTATGCCAGAAGATACAGACGTGGAGCAGCGACGATACTTTATGGCAGAAATCCTTCCCCACTTTATTACGAACAAGGGTACGTATTATAAAAGGGCATGGTCTGTTCAGAAGAAATCGAGTTTTATTGAAAATCATATTGCAGAGAATTTTAAGGAACTGGCTGAAGAGCTTCTCGATAGTATTCAGAGTCATATCCCTGAAGAAAAGGTGCTCTTTTATCCATGTGACGAAGATAAAAAATCAATCGGTGTCTTCAAAGACCTGATAACTTTATATGCAGAGTTTGAAGAAGTCATCTGGCAAACTCAAAAAAGGAAAAATTTCCTCACCTTTAACGATGTGATCATCAAGACAAGAGAGCTGCTTGCTCAAAATGAGAACGTGAGAAATAAGTATGCTGCTCAGTTCAAACACATACTTGTGGATGAATTCCAGGACACGAACAACCTTCGCTGGGAGATCATCAAACACATAGCGAAAAAGAATGATGGAATACTTCGAGAAAAGGGCTTATTTATTGTTGGAGATAAGAAGCAGTCGATCTATCGCTTTCAGCAAGCGGATGTCGAAGTCATGAATATCGCCAAGAATGAAATCGAAGAAGTTACTCCAGATGCTCTCATCGCATTCAATGATAATTATCGCTCTTCAAGCTCCTTTATCGAGCATGTGATTAATCCATTCTTCACCAAGATTCTTGCAGAACCATCTTTTACTTTCGAAGCATCCTTTGAAGAAACCACCTTCCCAAAAAACAGAAAAGAAGTTACGATCGATAACGAATATGTCTGTGATATCAGCATTATAGAAAATGAAACTTCACCACAGGAATACACTCCTGCACTTCATGCAGCATATATGGCTAAAGAGTATCTTGAATGGGCTGAAAAGCAAAAGATCAAAGAAAATGTGCTTGTTGGAGTTCTACTCAGAAATTTCATCCACATTAATGATTATCTGCATGCTTTTAGGAAGCTGGATATACCTTTCCAGATCATTGGCGAAAAAAATCTTTTCAATCAGCAGGAAACGTATGACTTATTCCATTTCATCAGTGTGCTGATAAATCCTCACGATGATGCTGCTTTGGTCGGACTACTACGAAGTCCTTTTTTCTCTGCTGAGGATACGTTGGTATATAATTGCAGAAGTCGTAAAAAGGATGAATCGATCTTCAGTTTTATGTCACACAACAGAGAATATGAATCTTTTGTGCAGACTATTCAGCAATGGCGAGAACTTTATCAAAGATTACCAGCGAATGAGCTATTGCAAAAAGTTTTATCGACTTCTTATAGAGAACTCGGCTACATCAGTGAAGTAGGTGGCAGACAACGTCTGGCTAATCTTGATAAACTGCTGTATATAATTTCCCAACTGGAGCTGGAAGGTTCCAGCTTGCAAGAGCTTCATGACTACCTGAATTATCAAATTCATTACAAAAGTGAGATCGCTCAAGCAGATATACCAGAACCTGCCAAAGTGCAAATAATGACCATCCACAAAGCAAAAGGGCTGCAATTTCCCACTGTGATCATTCCCGAACTTGCTAACATCAAAACACAAGCAGAAAAAGGAAACATCTTTCATAGCCGACTCGATCCAAACGGCATGATCGAAGTAGGTATCGCAATAAAGGAGCAAATTGAATCTAAGAAATCTAATTTTTTGGAGTTGATAAAAAAGCAGGACAAAATCGAGCAAGAAGCTGAAGACAAGCGCATGTTCTATGTGGCTGTTACACGAACAAAATATCGAATTGCTTTGCTAGCAGAATGTACAGAAAAATTCACAAACAACTCTTGGTGGTCTTCTTATGTTATTCCAACACTTGGATTACCCAAAACCTTAGAAAAGCTATCACAGGATGACTTCAATGCTCCACCTAAGTATCACTACACATATATGTCATTAACAGAGCTACATGATCGTCTTGTGCAGCAGTTGTTACCGAAGCAAAAAACAAAATTCTGGGACCCTCCAACTATACAACAACCCGATCAAAAGTATATGCGCATCACCCCTCATGATATTATGAGTAGCATGGATTTAACAAATGATACTGAAAAAACTGACGAAATAATCACAAACGATTCTGGGCTTATATTTGGCTCGATCTTCCATACGATTATAGAGAAACACTGGTGGAAATGGGAAGAACATTCATCAGAAATTAAAGAGTTCATTGACAGTAACTACCCTTTAGTTTCGTGTGATGATTTAGAACTTCGCATTAAAAAACATCTAGAAAATTTCAACTCCTCGGAAATTTACACAAAGTTACAGCTTATTGAAGAGAGAAATCTTTTTCATGAACATCATGTGACCGGCTGGATGGATAATGGCAAGACCTTCTTCGAAGTAAACGGAATCATCGACCTGATGTACCAAGATGAGGAAGGATGGACAATCATTGATTTCAAAACTGATAGGACAGCACAGTTCCATGAGCAGTATTCACTTCAGCTTCAGACCTATCTCTGGATAGTAAAACAACTATACGGAATTGATGCAAGGGCATATATTTATTACTCATTTTTCAATGAACTAAGAGAAATAAAATTTTCGAATGATTATTGGTCAACGGTTTTCCCTGAAGCAAAATCCTTATATACACCTTCAAAATTACACGAGACTATTTCCGTTTCTAATCTTCTTCAAATAATAAAAAATGAGCCCTGTACTATTATCAATCTAACGAAATATCATTCAAACAAGATGCTTCAAACACTTGCTGCAAAGAAGATACTCACACCATTAATAGAGATCACAACCTTGAATCAGTTACTTATTTCATCTTCACAAAAGGTGATTACTCCCTGTCTTTCACGATTACTGGTAAAACAGGCATCGAATGCTTACCACCTCTCTGATGGAACAATAGACCTTCTGGCACAGGCATTCATAGCTTATAATGCTCACAGGAGAAACTTTGAGTCTGGAAATAGAATGTTCAATGAAATCTATCAAAATTTTGAAGCATTGAGGGTACAATATCATTATCATTACGAAAATGAGTTATTGGAAAATATCTTTAATGATGAATTATCTGAACGCACTGTCATATTGAATGGATTATTCAAGGATGGATCATCTCTCTTCAGTTTGATAAGGGATCTTGCAAATCATACAAAGAAATTTTATTTTATTGATAATTTTAGTGATAATTCATTGAGTTCAGCATTTGATTATACCGAGCAGATTTGGGAAAGCATTGAACCGACGTATAATTCAGGTCAACCATGTACTCCTTATCACTCTGTGGAAACTGAAATCGAGGGCATTGCGCAGAAGATCTTTGAACTTAAACAGAAGAATATTTCATACCCAGACATACAGCTTGCTATCTCGAGTATTGATGTCTATGTGCCTGTGGTGGAGAAGGTTTTTGGTGCATATGGAATACCCTATCGCTTGTATGCGCCCTCTACAATTATGGATCATCCTCTGACAATTTTTTTTAGCGGTCTTCTCACGATTATGCTTTCTGCCGAACGTCTCACCTGGCAAACGTTATCATCCGTAGTACTACATCCTCTCATGCCAAAACATGAGCATTTTTACTCTATCGATGCTTTTATACGCAAGAGCCCTCTTATCTATTTTAGTGATGTGACAGAATTGAGCGGTGTACAGCAATATCGTGAGTCGATACATACGATATGTGAGTGGATCGCAATGCTCGAATTGAATCCAGAGAAGCATGAACATACTGATATTTGGAATAAGATTTATGATTTTCTTAACGAACAAAGCATTGTTTCTAAACTGGAAGATGATAAAGAATTTTATTTAGTTTATTCAGCTCTTAAAAACATTATTACCTCTACAATTGAGACATATCAATGTATTGGATTTCCAAAGCACGATGAAATCCTTCGAGAGCTGAAACGACAATTTAGAGACGCTGAAATTCCAAGAAGAAATACTGGAAACGGCATCGATGTGATAAGTTATCTCGAATCGTATGAAAGTAATTCCACAGTCTTGTTCGTTGCTGGGCTTGCAGAAGATTATTTCCCTGTTCCCCTGCATAAAAATTCATTCACAAGAAATCTTCCCCATTTTGAGTGGCAGAAAAGTTCGATGCTTCTTAACTCTTGGCTTAGCAGAGAAAAGCACACTTATCTGTCCTTCCCTTGCCAGAACATGTCTGGCGACACACTTAATCCATCGATACTTCTGGAAGGTATGGATATTCAAAATCAACAATCAAATTCTTATTCTACACCACGAACACTCCGCCAATACTATCTTACTTTTGAGGATACGATAATTGAGAATCCCAACTTGCAGATCTTAAAACGGCATAATGATTATCTTAGTGAAGATATTGGACCCTATAAAGGACAGGTTGTACCAGACGATTCAGATAGAATTCTCATCTCGGCGAGCAGTATGAACACACTTATTCAATGCCCAATGCAATACTTTTTTCAGACTATTCTCAAGATTAAGCCATTCCAGTATGATCCAGATGCAGAATTACTGACTGCATTGGGAAATAATATACATAAAGCACTTGAAAAATTTGGTAATAAACAGGGATTCAAAATATTGAATGAGGATATCTCCAAGGCATGTATGCTTCTTGCAAAATTACTGGACGAGGTACTCTTGCAAAATAATATAAATCTTGAGAGTGATCTCTTCATTCAGCGGCTCTATTCCCCTTACACTGAAGGACTTGTAGAATGCAATGAGAAAAATTTACTGGTCAGCCTACTTCAATTCGATAAAGAAAAGTTCATTCATTTCTCGCCAATTCTTTTTGAGCAGAATTTTGGTAAGCATGAAAAAAGCCGAGAAAATTCATGGCCCATTTTCAGTGTCAAAAATGAGAAGGTTACTTTGGATTTTCAGGGTATGATTGACAAGATCGCAAAGCATTTGGAAGAGGAAAAATTTCTTGCCAGTGATTATAAAACAGGAATAGCGCCGAGCATTAAAGATATTAAACAGTTCTGGGATGTACAACCGCTTGTGTATCTACTGGCGCTTGAAGATCATTATCGAAATAACAATATTCTCTTTATGTATGAAAGTACAAGAGATATCCTAAAACATACAAATTTTTATATCATTAATCTGCAAAAAAACAATTTTTTAATCAAATGGAAAAGTCGCGATGAATTGAAAGAAGTGCCAGTTTCTCGTGATGATTTCCTGAAGTTACTTCTAATGTATGGAGAAAAAGTGATTGACGGTAGCTTCCATATTCGTGAGCGAGAGTACAATCGAAAACCATGCGATTACTGCGAGTATTATAAGATATGCAGAAAAAATTCGATAATTACTACAAGCAAAGAGTTACACGATATTTTACCAATGAATAGTAAGGAGCAATGATGAAAAAATATACCATTTCCACCTGTTGTATATTCCTGATTATGTTATCAACCTCACTCTCTTCACAGGATGATTATTGGTTGAATAAAGTGAGTAACTATACTATGAATAGTTCAATAACCGATGATTCGCTTTACACAATTCTCAGTAACTGGACCCAGCACAAGCAACCTGATTCAACGGGAGTGATCATTACCTATTACAATCAGATAAATGACACACTGAATGCACCGTATGTACTCTATATTCCTCCCAATTATGATCCCGTACGAAAGACACCTTTACTCATCTACCTGCATGGTGGTGTCAGCACACGAGAATTCTATCCCATTGAGGAAGATTTCATGAAGCAGAATTATTTCATTCCTTATGCAGAGGAGCATACATGGTTGATGCTTTTTCCCTTTGGCAATATAGATACCTCCTGGTGGGATCTGTCCGGCGTGCATAATGTGCAGACTCAAATACGTGCATTGAAGACAATGTACAACATCGATGACGACCGCATCTATATGACAGGATTCTCTGATGGCGGTTCTGGTTCTTTTTTTATATCAATGACTACACCCGATGATTTTGCTTCTTTCTATCCCTTGAACGGATTCCTTTCTGTGGGTTCACTGGTAACGGGTAAACCAACTTTTATAGCAAACCTCAGGAATAGAAGAGTTAATGCGATCAATACTGACTTGGATGGTTTATATCCAGCTCGAAGGATGCGTTTGGTTATGAATCTAGCCCTTCAGGCTGGCGCTAACCTTCTCTATAAAAAATACCTGGGTATCGGACACGATTTTGACTATGCTCCGAAAGAGATCCCAATCATGATTAAAAATATGGAGAACCAACCCAGAGATATTTTCCAGCCAATCCTTTACTGGGAAACATGGACATTCGAGTATGGCAAGTGCGATTGGCTGGAGATAGTTGAGATCGATTCAACTATGACAAAAAAATTCTGGCAGCTTGAGTATCAGACACAACTACCCGATAACCGAATAAGCTTTGGATTCTATCCCGATGATGATTTCGAATATGATGGCATTATGGTGTACAATCTCGTGGATGGAGAAACCACTGCCAAACAGATGGGTCTGCAGCAGAACGATCTTATCATTGCAATGGATGGTGTGCCGATCAATTCGTTGGAAGAAATGGACAGTCTCAAGGCCTTCAAGCAGAGAGGTGATTCCGTGAGTCTGACAGTAAAAAGGTTCGAGGAAGAAGTAACCTTATATGGGAAATTCCCGGACACTACCTACTATGATGCAATCACCTACTCAAAGCCATCCGGAGCAGTGCAGGCAAAGTATTTCGGGAATGAGTTTGTTATAGAAACCTCACGTGTAAAGAAGCTTGCGATCTATCTCCATCCTGATATGGTGAACTTTGATAATTCCGTAAAAGTCACCATCAATAATGAAGTTGTGTTTGATGATTACGTTGCAATCGATCGTGAATTCATGGTAGATAATTTTCTCAGAAATCGCGACAGAACCGCGCTCTGGGCAAAGAAGCTGGAGTTTGAGTTATAGTGTGATAACATGCATGAAGAAGAAATCTTATTCTTCTTCCAATTTATCAAATTGCTGGAATCGAAAACATTAATAGAACCAAGAACCTCTCCATAAAAATCGAATAAAGTAACATTCTCCGACGGAGAGCCGCATTGTTTTGTTAAATCCATTCAAGCGCTTAGGAAAATAAACCAACTCCCTTTCATCTGGAACATTCACGATAAGCTCAATTTTGCACAATATCCGGAAGTGTTTTTTTGTGTTTTTAGTGCATTGATGATGTGAAAAGTATAGTGATAAATACTATCTTTAAGTGATGAAAATGATAGTGAATTCTATGCAACTGGTTTGGACTGATACTTCGAGTCAGACCAGGTTTCCGAATAATGGAAGTCAAGCAGCAAACCGAATCTCATATCTTTGATCCTCTGAGCTATAAGCAGTGTCTTTTCAAGATTACAGTAGTCGACCCTGAAAAACTCTGTTTTATGTATTAGATTACTTTCATTTTCATTACATTTAAGCATAAGATTTATTATAGGAATTGAGATTGGGGTCAAATTGTCTAATTTTCACATAATTT
>DRBZ01000023.1 GCA_011043895.1 Candidatus Cloacimonadota bacterium | reverse complement strand
CTCTTTCAATCGAGTTCGAGACGAATTTATTGGAAGTCTGATCTCTTCAATTCTGATCATAGATTTTCCTTCTTCAGTGGAAAAATGAATAACCAATATCTTTCAGAAAATATCTCATTCTCAACTGCTGCGACTAATTTGTTAATCGTAAATCTGAAATCTGAAATCTTCACTTTGAAATTTCTAACAAACAACCTCATCCCAATTTTCAAACCGCAAATTGACCTTCTCCTCACCAGGAGAAGGAAATCATACTCATTCAAATCATTCACCTTCATCATTCGAAATTCTTTATTGAACATTGGATATTTTTTTCTCCTTCTTCATTCGAAATTCCTTGTTGGATATTGGTTATTGGACATTGGCTATTCTCTTTATTTCTTTCTTCGTTTCTTACTCTGTATCGATCCTGCAGCATGCAAACCAGCCATATAACCGGATGCCCACGCCCATGCAAGATTGTACCCGCCTGAGTCGCCGTGAATATCGATCACTTCACCTGCAAAATAGAGTCCGGGAACAATTTTTGATTCAAGTGTTCGTTCATCGATCTCCTTTGTTGCCACTCCGCCTGCAGTCGCCTGTGCATCACGCCAGGAAAGTGTGCCATTGATCTTGAACCTTCGGTCCTTGAGCTGATGGATAAGTGCATCGATCTGTGCAGAATTCAATTCATCACAAATCATCTTCTTATCTATCTTTGTGAAGGAGAGTATTGGAGGTATCATTCTCTTGTTGACCAATCCGATCATCGCATCCTGAATGGTCTTGTAATGAAGTTTCTGGAATCGCTCTATGATCAGCTTTTTCAGATCATGAAATTGTAGTTCCGGGAATTGATCGATATGCAATGTAAGATGCATCCCTTTTAACTCTGGATGATGAACGAATCTGCTCAGTTGCAATGCCGGAATGCCCGAGATACCATAATCAGTAAGCAGAATTTCTCCTTCCTGTGTATCTATCAGATTTTCACTCGCATACAATGAAACTCTGGCTTCAATCTTGATCCCTTTAAGATGATTAAGAAATCCATCATCCAGTTTGATCTGGACAAGTGTGGGAAAGGGTTCGACAACAGTATGCCCCAGCTTTTGAGCAAGAGCAAATCCCGAACCATTCGAACCAAACTGCGGACTCGATTTTCCTCCAGCGGTTACAATAACCCTATCTGAAACGAATTTCTCTCCATTTTGAACGTGAACTTCAAACTTTCCATCTTGCTTTGATAATGTAGAGACTTCACGATCACACAACTCTACTACTTCCAGACGCTGACATTCATATCTCAGCACATCGAGCACTGCGCCTGCCTGGTCGCATCTCGGGAAAATACGTCCGTCCTCTTCTTCTTTGTGAAGTATGCCGAGTTCTTCGAAAAACTCAACGATCTGACCTCCCCCAAATTGAGAGAAAGTATATCTTATAAATGCAGGATCTGTGCCATGATATTTTTTCTTCTTTAAAGACGTATTAGAGAAGTTACAGCGTCCGTTTCCGGTCACGAGTATCTTTTTGCCCACGCGGGATAAACGCTCGAGTATGGCGGTTTTTGCCCCCCTTCTTGCGGAAGAAATTGCTGCAGCGAGTCCTGATGCGCCGCCACCGATAACAATCACATCAAATTCTTTCATGATACTACTCCTCGAATACCTGAATATACTGCTAATACTCCCATGAGAATTATGATCACGAATGTCAACTTTCCAAAATGATCGTCGTGAATTTTCTTTATCAACAGATTACCTCCTACAACACCAATTATGACTGAAATGCTAAAGATCAATGTATAACTGATCACTATTTTCGTGATCAAACCGTAATAAATATATACCGGGATCGTGACGAGTGTGAGGAGCAAAAAAAATGATGAAAGATGTGCCCGGAAATGCATCTTCCCCTTTTGATCATTTGCAAAGAAGAGAATCACAGGCGGACCGCTCATGGTGATGCTTCCGTTAAGCAAACCGCTGAAAAATCCGACCACTGCCCTCGTGACCTTCTCATATTTCACTTTGAAGCGCACATTAAAAAAAAATAGAATCCCGAACAGAAGGATGAATACCCCGATCACTATCTTGAGGATATAATCCGGGAGAATAAGAAGCAGCTTTGCACCGATCGGCACACCGATCAGACTGAATAGAAAAATAGGAAGAATAATTCTGAAATTGAGTGACTTCCTGCTGTTGTACAGCACAGAAATATTTATGATTACCGAGACAAGCAGGATCATCGGGATAACGGTTTTGGGAGATATGAAAAGCGTCAGCAGCGGGATGGAAAAGAGCGAGAAACCAAAGCCGGTCGTTCCCTGTAAAAAAGCAGCAAGAAAAATAATGATCGAGCCGAGAACGAGTATGTTCGTTTCCATTTTTTTTTAACACCCAGTGATTATGATAGGTGAACTTTTATTGGGACGGTTTATTTGTCAAAGAAATGCGAAACGGAGGAGGGAGAACCAATTTCAACTAGTATGGACATTTTCATGCAGATTTTAGGTAATGAATTAGTTTTTGGACTACATTGACTATGTCAATGTGAAATCGACACAGTCGATTTATTCCATATTCTTATTGTGGACTACATTGACTGCGTCAATGTGAAATCGACACAGTCGATTTACTCCAAGGTTATCAAAAATCATCATCTATTTTCAATTTATCAATCGGATAGGTTTTAATTATCTCTTCCATCTCTTTCATTTCTTCATTATATCGGAAATAATAACTACCAAATTTCCATTTTTCTGGACTATCTACATAATTATGCTTTACTGGATTATACCAAATATAATGAAGTCTAGTAAAATATGATCTTTCATATGTAATGCACGTATCCCAATAGTTATGGAAATACTTCTCTTTCAGCTTCTTGATATGGTGTTTTGATAACCAATTAGCAGTAAAGCGATGAAAATTATTGAACAATTGAGATAATGTAGTTGAATCTTCTGGAGCATTTATCATGATATGAATATGATTATCTAATATCACCCAATCTTCCAATTCCCAGTTAAAATAATCTAATGATTTTATAAGATAATGAAGTGCAGCCCATTTAGCTTCTTCAGATTTCAAATAAGGATATTTTCCTAACGTAGATGATGTTACAAAATACTTTGCATTTGGTATAAATAAATGAGGTGGATTATGTTGATATGTTTTATAGGTTTCTTCCATTTTAATCCTCTTTTTGGAGTGCATTGTCTTTGTCAATGTTCTTCCTTTTGGACTACATTGACTGCGTCAATGTGAAATCGACACAGTCGATTTATTCCATAGCTATTAAAAATCATCATCTTATTTCTATTCCCTCATCCTCTTATACGCATTGATCAATTCATTCGTCGAGGAATCATGGTCGTTGACTGGTTCATCATTTTGCAGTTCCGGCAGAATGCTTTTGGCAAGCTGCTTACCAAGCTCAACACCCCACTGGTCAAAACTGAAAACATTCCATATCACACCTTGCACAAATATCTTATGCTCATACATCGCGATCAGACTACCGAGTGTATATGGAGTTAATTTTTTAAATAAAATCGAGTTGGTCGGCTTATTACCTTTGAATATTTTGTAGGAAAGTAACTTTTCGATCTCCCCGTCAGATTTTCCAGCATTTTTTAGCTCTTCTCGAACTTCGGTTTCGTTCTTTCCTTTCATCAGTGCTTCAGTTTGCGCAAAGAAATTTGATAGCAATATCTTATGATGCTGCCCTATCGGATTATGACTTATCGCTGGTGCAAGAAAATCGCAGGGAATGAGCCTTGTGCCCTGGTGGATGAGCTGGTAAAATGCGTGCTGTCCATTTGTGCCCGGCTCTCCCCATATAATCGGTCCTGTTTGGTAGTCAACAGGATTTCCTGCTCTGTCCGTTGATTTCCCGTTACTCTCCATATCTCCCTGCTGGAAGTATGCAGCAAATCGGTGCATGTACTGATCGTACGGCAGGATCGTATGAGTTTGAGCATCAAAAAAATTATTGTACCATATTCCTAGCAATGCAAGTATGACCGGTAAATTCTCATTAAACGGCACATTCCTGAAATGCTCATCCATTACATAAGCACCTCTCAGAAGTTGCTCAAAATTATCATACCCGATGGTGCAGGCGATGGAAAGTCCGATCGCTGACCACAAAGAGTAGCGTCCGCCAACCCAGTCCCAGAAACGGAACATATTTTTCGGATCGATGCCGAACTGTTTTACCCCTTCTTCATTCGTAGAGATCGCCACAAAATGCCTTTTGATATGCTTCTCATCTTTTGCATGTTCGAGGAACCACTTCCGTGCAGTGTGTGCATTGGTCATAGTTTCCTGTGTAGTGAAAGTTTTGGAAGCGATCATAAAGAGCGTGGTTTCAGGATTCAGTTTTTTTAAGGTTTCTGCAATGTGCGTACCATCAACATTCGAAACAAAATGCGGTGTAATGTATTTCCAGTATGGTTTGAGTGCTTCAGTCACCATCACAGGACCAAGGTCAGAACCACCGATTCCGATGTTCACGATATCCGTGATCTGCTTTCCCGAATAGCCCTTCCAGCCACCGCTGAGCAGATCTTCCGAGAATTCTTTCATTTGATGAAGCACTGCCTTCACTTCCGGCATGACATCGTTGCCATTAACAAAAACCGGCTTGCCTGAAAAATTCCTGAGTGCAGTATGCAGTACAGCTCGATTCTCGGTTTCATTAATTTTATCGCCGGTGAACATTTTCTCAATTGCATCTTTCAGTTCACACTCCTGAGCGAGCTCGAGGAGGAGTTCCATTGTTTCTTCATCTATGATATTTTTCGAGTAATCAAGAAGCATATCTCCAAATTGAATTGAGAATTTCTTAAATCTGTCAGCATCTTGTGCGAACATCTCCTTCATTGAAGCGTGCTGCATTGCATCATGACGTTTCTCGAGCTTCTGCCAAGCGTTTGTTTTTGTAGGATTTATTTTTCTTAACATGAGATCTCCAAAATGATGATAGGTGAAGTTTAATGAAGGATGTTTATTTGTCAAAGAAATGGAAAATAGGAGGAGGGAGAAGTGAGGATGAAGGATGTTTCAACAAAATTAATTCTCACTAACATTGACGACATATAGTATGGATTTTTTTTTGTCGCACATAAGTAACTTATATGAAAAGTTGCATAAGTTCAAAATATTTACGATTGAAAGTAGAATTTTTTACCTCTATTCTCATGATAAGTATAAGAACAAATAAAAATAAGGAGAATAGTACGATGCAAGGTAAAAAACTTTATGTTGGTAATCTTGATTATTCCGTCACAAAAGATTCACTCAATGAATTATTTTCTGAGTGTGGTGACGTCGTTGAGGTTATCGTCATCGACGGCAAAGGTTTTGGATTTGTTGAAATGTCAGAAACATCCGAAGCTGAAAAAGCAATCAATGACCTTGACGGGAAAGACTTTAAAGGCCGCTCCCTCAAAGTTAATGAAGCTCGCCCAAAAAGAGACAATCGCAGAGATTTTAGAAGATCTTATTAGAAAATAGTATTGTCATTTATAATGGCATGATCAACTAGTTGGTCATGCCGTTTTTTTTTATTTACTACACTGCACAAACCCAATATTCTCACGCAGGGATTTCAATATCGATATTCTTGAGTATCCACCCTTCATTCTCCTGCCATATGTTAATCCCCACACAAGAAGCATAGGAAGCGGAAAGAGTGCGATAATTGCGAGTGCGGTGCTGTAGTAGAACATCTCAATAAAATAACCGATAATAATGAAAACTAAGATAATCAGATCTACCGGCGCATGATGCGCAACCTCGGCGATCATGTTCAAGTCATTGGATATGCGTGACATAAGATGCCCTGTCTTCACATTATCAAAATAATTGAATGAAAGCTTCTGCAGGTGTGTAAAGATATCTGTTTGCATATCGGTTTCTATTCGTACTCCCATAATGTGTCCCCATCGTATGCGGATATACGTGCAGATCGTTTTAAACACCATGATTGCAGCCATGTGGGAAAGCATGAGAATAATGCCGAGAATGTCTTGATTGGGAATATATGTTTTTAGCAGACCGCGCGTGATCATCGGGTAGAATACCGAGAGAATGGCAGCAAGGAATGCAACAGACATATCAAGAATGACGAGCCATTTATTAGGTTTATAATATTTTATGAAACGTTTGAGCATAGGTTACACCTTATGGTAAGAAAGTTTATTATGATAACCAACACCAAATCGGTTTTATTTCTATGTCGAGTTTTGTAAATCCCAAATCTTGCGAATGGTCTTTATGACCTTCGCAAAGGTTGAGAATGTAATAGTACGCAGATGATCCTGATTAACGCAGATTAACTGGAAAATTTAATAATACATACAGATTGATGATTGAATATTATTATTACAGATTTTTTCAACCTCTGAATGTTTTCATAAGCAGACTGCCAGGAGTAGAATACGCAAGATCGGAATCTTGCTTTACAATGAGACTTTGCATAATTTACTTCATCATTGGAAATTTCGTGCTGGAAACTCAATATTTTTTAGATCTACTTATGCACCTTTTTTATAAATTCTTCCACTTCCGGAATCCCGCCCTGATATACCAGGTAGCCGTTATAAGGTTCCCGCTTGGTGATATCCCCTGCGATCGGTGTCAGCATTAATTCTTTTACTTTTTCCGAATCACCGGTCTGCCCCAGTGCCCAACCGAGTTTCACGTAGGCAACCTCAGGTAGCATATTCTCAGCAGGAATAATACCGTCGCTCATCAGATCACGTCCTGTATCATACACGAACATGTGCACATATCCCCATAAGGTCTGGACGGTCATATACACGGGGATTCCCTTTTCCTTACATTTCCTGATCGCTGGATAGAGCGGTTTGTTCACATGCCCGAGTCCTGTCCCAGCAATGACAATACCTTTATAATCATTATCTATGAGTGAATAGATCATATCCGGCTGCATATTCGGATAATAGTAGAGCAGTGCGATTTTCTCTTCAAAGTACGGAAGGATCTTCACTTTTTTATCCTTGCGCCTGTGATTGTATTCCGGTTTTATCGGCTGAACTCCATCACGGGTAACTGTCGCAAGCGGCACATCCCCGATTGTCCTGAAGGTCGAACGATAGGATGAGTGCATTTTTCGTACGCGCGTTCCTCTATGAAGAAGTCCATATTCATCCGATGTAGGACCAAACATACACACAAGCACTTCTGCAATATCAGAAGTTGCCGCAGTAGTGGTGGCATGAATAAGATTGAGTGCAGCATCAGAGGAAGGTCTATCTGAGGAGCGTTGTGAACCAACAAGCACGATAGGAACAGGAGAGTTTTGGATCATAAATGAAAGCGCAGCAGCGGTGTGATGTAAGGTATCCGTGCCATGTCCGATAACGATGCCATCAATGCCTTTTTCAATCTCTTTTCCAATAGCAACTGCGAGTTTTTTATACTGATCAGGACCCATATTTTCACTGAATACTGCAAATAATTTTTCCGTTTGCAGGTTGCATATATTAGCCAGTTCCGGCACTGCACCGTACAGTTCACCCGGAGAAAATGCAGGAATGACCGCTCCTGTCCGATAGTCAAGGCGAGAAGCAATAGTACCTCCAGTTCCGAAAAGCTTCACACTGGGCTTTCCCTTTGTATAAGGGAATTTTTTTTCAGGTATCTTATAATGAGCTTCTTTGTACCCGAT
This sequence comes from Candidatus Cloacimonadota bacterium, assembly GCA_011043895.1. Classification (GTDB taxonomy): domain Bacteria; phylum Cloacimonadota; class Cloacimonadia; order JGIOTU-2; family JGIOTU-2; genus Celaenobacter. The sequence goes on along the minus strand of DRBZ01000023.1, from coordinate 2,676 downwards.
TTCTTTCATATCCGTGATCGTGTTGACGTCTATTCCAACATTATATCCTGTTGCCAGTTTAAGTACGATGTGCCAGTCGTCATCATTTTCCGAGCGGGGTAAGATAATTCCATTGAAACTGCCCCTCGTGGTCTTGATCTCTGCATCGCTCCAGACACGAACATTGTACTTCTTGAGAATCTCCAGAGCTTTTCCCCTATATCCTTTGAAAATATCTATCATTGCTCCTCCGCTGTAAGATATTCTGCAACGCTCTTGGATAGCTTTTTCAACGGCATATTACCAAGTGCAATAGGACGAAGCTGCCCCATGATCCAATTGTGTTCGCTCTTAGTACTTTTTGAGAAACCAATTTCCATGAACATTTTATGTAAACTTGAAATATGTGAAACGATCTCTTTTTCGCTCTTAGGGCTATATTTTATAAGCTTAATGATCGAATCAAACTCCATTTGAGGATGCTGATAGAGCGTTGTAATTACATCAGGTAAAATAGTAAGATGGATAGTATTTTTCTGGAGGTATTTTATCATATTCAGGATCAAGGAATAGTTAAAAGGTTTTGAGGGTTGATATTGACCTTCAATATGCTTAAGAGTGTGACCAAAAAAAGTGCAAAGCCATTTCGGGGAGACTTTTTGCTCATGAATGATATTTTCGATCAAAGGCATCAGATCATTTCTGAGAATGTAGTGAAAACAATCCTCCGGAACATTCCATTTCTTAAGTTGTGCTATTCTTTTCTCAAGTTCAACCGGAAGTTCTTGTCGAATCCCCTCAATTTCATCATCAGGAATTGGTATCGGTGCTGAATCAGTGTCTGGATACATCCTGTCTGCACCGGGAAGTACTCGTTCAAAGATCGTGGTGCCGTCGATGAGTGCTTTTCTTGTTTCATTCGGCACCCCTTCAAAAGCCATTCTGCAGCGCTCTTCGATTGTCTCCATCGCAGTTTTCATATCCTCTTCAGGAGCCCAGAAAACGATCTGAGCATCGTTATCACCGCTCTGTAACAAGGTACTTCGCTTTTTCAGCATATCCTTATTGAACACCGGATTCATATCTTCTGAATGCATCATATTTGGTCGTTCGAGACATGCAATGACTTTCAGGCGACCTTCAAGTTCATCAGCAAAGGTTTTTCCGGGCTGCATGAAAAATGAGAGAATGCCTTTGAATTCAGGAAGATTACATGCAATCAATTTCCATCCCTTATTCATTGCCTGCTTTATAGGGAAGTACTCAATATCAGATATATCAAAAGATAAGTGTTTGAAGGTAGGTTGCCATTTTTCGGGAACACTAACTCTCTTTAGCAAGGTTTCTTTTATCTCCAGCAGCGCTTTCTGCCGAAATGCTTCAATATGGGTGAGTTTAGCTAACCATTTGATATGAGAAACTCCTTTGATCTCAACGCGGGTTCCACCAGTGATACTAACATTTACGTCCTGTCTTCCAGAGCCGATACCCACGCGTACTTTGCCCGAACTACGATTGATAAATCTTAGCACCTGTCCGGCTTCCATCACTTCGTCGGGAGTCAGCATGTCTGGATATGTTACCGTTTCGATCAAGGGAATTCCGAGTCGATCTGTAGTATAGATTCGTTCGTGACCTATATCGGATACTTCTCTGCAGGAATCTTCCTCAACACTTAGTTGTATGATTCGTACTTTTTTATGTTCAAGGGGAATTTCTCCTTCTATCCCCACAATCGCAGTTCTTTGAAAGCCAGTAGGAATGCTTCCATCAAGATATTGCTTGCGCGTAATATGCAACTCGCCAACAATGTTCTGGTGCATGAGAAGAGATATTTCTATTGCATATTTAAGAGCTTCTGGATTTATCTTAAAAGGTGGAGTATCATCAATTTCATAGGTGCAGGTAGTTTCATTTTTGATCCTGTATATGATGTTCTTTTTTGTTCTGAATTCCATGAGTGCAGTTCCATCATAGGTGCCCATTTCAGAAAGGGTGGGACGCATGTGGCGAATGAGTTCTGCATCATAATCCTGGAGATCTTGATATATTCCGGCAGGACATCTGCAAAAGAGTTTTTCTTTTGTATTCAACTGCTGATGAACTTCCAGACCGCTTTTAAATCCCATTTTTGCATAATCTTTTGGAGTGGCTTTTTCTCTTTCAATATAGCCCACGCGTTTCATGCTGGTTTCATAATTTTGTTTCGGATCAAATTTTTTGTTCATAGTACTTTATAGCTCTGTATTAGGTTGGATAGATTCGAAATTTGATTCCACGCATGTCAATTTATGTGAATTTTTGAACAGACGACTTAGTTCAAAAAATGTAAGAATTGAACGCAGATCAGCCACTTGGCGGACACGTTAAAAAAATGATCCTGATGCGATAATCTAAAACAAACATTACAAATCAAAGGGGCAGATACTTTTCATCTGCTCCTTTTCTTAGTCTCATTCAAAATAAAATTGTCACCAAAAACATTTTTCTTGACAGCCCAATATTTTAGTTGTGATTGTGTCTCAATCTTATAAAGGCAAGTTTATGAAAAAAGCTATTGATAAATTCAGAAACTTTTTAAAGACCAATGATCTTCTCTGGTCAAAAGAAAGAGAAATCATAGCCAAATATATTTTCTCATTACAGAAACATTTCACCGGAGATGAACTTTTCTTAGATCTAAAACAAAAAGGATAT
>DRBZ01000122.1 GCA_011043895.1 Candidatus Cloacimonadota bacterium | reverse complement strand
TTCATCATTTTTTTCATCTGATCAAATTGTTTAAGAAGCTGGTTCACTCTTTGCAATGAGGTGCCACTGCCCCGAGCAATTCGCTGGCGCCTGCTGCCATTTATGATTTCCGGATGCTCCCGCTCACCCATGGTCATTGAGAGAATTATCGCTTCGATATGTTTGATTTCTGATTCATCAACCTTTATGTTCTTCATCATTTTGGAATTGCCGACTGGAAGCATTTTGAGAATTTCGTCCATTGGACCCATATCCTGCATTTTTCGAAGCTGATCCAGGAAATCATCAAGAGTGAAAAGGTTCTTTCTAATCTTCTTCTCGAGCTTTTTGGCTTCTTCCTTTTCAAAGATTGCTTCTGCTTTTTCTATCAATGAAAGCATGTCTCCCATACCAAGGATTCGGGATGCAATTCTGTCCGGATGAAAGGGTTCAAGATCGTTAAGCTTCTCACCGACACTCACAAACTTGATCGGCTTCTCCGTCACCGAACGTACAGAAAGCGCAGCTCCACCACGGGCATCACCATCTAACTTGGAGAGTATAATACCACTGAGATCAAGGCGGTTATTAAATTCTTTGGCACTGTTAACTGCGTCCTGACCTGTCATCGCATCTGCCACATAAAGTATCTCATCAGGTTTCACAACTTTGGACAAACTTTCCACTTCATCCATCATCTTTTCATCGATATGAAGCCGACCTGCGGTATCAAAAATCACTAGGTTAAGGAATTCTTTCTCTGCTTTTTTCAAAGCGCCTTTTGCTATTTTTTCAACCTTTTGTGTATCTTCAGTATATACAGGGATATCAATTGATTTGCCTAGTGTTTCAAGCTGTTTGACCGCTGCTGGTCTGTAGATATCTGCAGCAACGAGAAGCGGTTCATAGCCCATCTTTTTATAATGAAGTGCGAGTTTTCCACAGGCGGTTGTTTTGCCCGAACCCTGCAGTCCAACGATCATAAGTGTGGAAATTCGGTTTTTGGGAAGTATTTTTTCAGGAATTTCAGAACTCATAAGGTTGATAAGCTCATGGTTCACGATCTTTACGATCTGTTGCCCTGGAGTGAGTGATTTCTGAACTTCTTCTCCAAGTGCTTTCTGCTCGACCTGCTTAATAAAATCTTTTACGATTTTGTAGTTTACATCAGCTTCGAGCAATGCCATTCGAATTTCTTTCAAACCTGATTTGATATCCTTTTCGGAGAGTTTTCCGCGAGATTTCAACTTGGAAAAGACAGAGTTGAGTTTTTCTGTAAGTGAATCAAACATTACGTAGTCCTTGAATTGTGTACTGGTAATCCTCACTCTTGAAGATAAAGCTGCCGGCTACAAGTATGTTCACACCAGCTTCTTTGGAGAGCTTCGCAGTTTCGAAATTTATTCCTCCATCTATCTCGATCTCAATATTTCTATTTCCGATGATATCTCTTGTCTCCCGTGCTTTTTCTGCAGAATCATAGATGTATGACTGCCCACCGAATCCCGGATGAACTGACATAATAAGCACATAATCTATCTCGTCGAGTACGCTGGAAAGTCCAGCAAGTGAAGTTTCCGGATTGATTGCGATTCCCACTTTTACATTTTGTTTGCGGATCTTTCTGAAAAGTTCTTTGTAGTTGGAGTCTGTTTCAATATGAAATGAAAGATAATTTACTCCTGCATCAATAAATTTATCGATGAAGTCTGCGGGATTGGTGATCATAAGATGTGCGTCAAGTGGAAGGTTTGTAGTTCTTCTCACCTGTTTCACCAAGCCAGGACCGAAGGTGAGATTCGGCACAAAATGTCCATCCATAATATCAAGATGGAGTATATCTGCGCCAGCTTTTTCCACAGCCCTTATTTCATCTTCGAGATGAAGGAAATTTGCTGATAATATTGAGGGAGCAATCTTGCAGGTCATAGCTTAATTAGATATCCTTTTTCCTGATAGTGAAAAGATTATGTTCTTTACCTTTTGCGTAGCTGGAAGATAGGAGTTCAACTTTTCGAGGATTTCGCTTTTCTTGAGTACAAGTTCCTGCAACCACACATTATTTTCCACATGAATATATAGTACGTTATTTTCTAATTTATGAATGCGAGTTTTATTATTAAGTAGATCGCCAATGGTTCGGCGCCACTGAAAGGCAATCTGTATTTCCCGAGAAAATCCCTTTTCAGATAAATTCTGAATGAGATTTTCTATGATTGAGCCAATTTTTACAAAAGATGACATCTATTCGATCTTCTTAGCGAAGATCATTGAGAGTCCAAGCCAGGAGAAAATCGCGAGCAGGAGTAGCAGGTAATACACTGTGCTAAGTGCACTGTAACTAAGATCATAGCCAGACATTGCAAGTGCTGGAAGAAAGGCAACGATGAGCATGAGCAGGTAACCGACAAAAGACATAAAGCCGCCGTATTTATTGATGATCAGTACTGCGAGAGCACCCAGGGCTATCAAAACTGCGGCAAATATGAAAATGAGCAATAGTGTGATGAAAGGAAAACCAACGTTCCCGAAAACCATTACAGGAAGATAACATGCTATGAGAACGAGAATGATTCCAATGATCTTTCTGGCAATGATATGAGCTTTTGTTGTAACGGTTTTGCGCTTCGTGTGTTTTTTGATAAAAAAGCCCACACCGAAGATCACGATAGCGATTATGATCCAGATAATGCTTGTACGATAGGGATTATCACTGGCAAAGCCAATAGCCGCAAAGGCAAAAAGGATGGCTGCCCACATAATAATTTCTTTAATTATGCTGATAATTTTTCTCATTTTTTACTCTTTCTCTTCTTTTTCAACCTTTATTTTCAAGGTTCCTTTTATTTCATTTTTGAGCTCGATCATGACTTCAAACTCACCAAGCTCTTTAATATGTTGTTCCATTTTCACGTTGTGTCTGTCAATAATTAAATCTTTTTCTTTGAGTGCGTTTACAATATCCTGCTCATTGACAGAACCGTAAAGATGACCGTTTTCGTCTGCAAGACGAACAAACACTAACGGGATCTTCTCTATCTGTTTCATGATCATCTCTGCCTGTTTCTGCTCCTCGGCAAGTCGTTTTTCTTCTTCTTCTTTGAATTTCTCTATCAGTTTCATGTTCTTCTCGGTAACAGGGATTGCAAATCCTTTCGGAAACAGAAAGTTGCGCGCATATCCATCTGCTACCCTCACAATGTCACCGACATTTCCTAAGGTTTCATAATTTTTCTTAAGTATGATTTTCATTCTTTATCTCCTCTATGATATGCAAATTTTCTTATTGGAAGCCAATTGTCAAGAAGCCCTGCAAAAGTAATCACAAGCAGCAGGATGTGGCTGAAAAATGGAATAACAAGTATCACGATACCGAGAAATTTGTTCCGAACCATTATCTTCTCTGTATAACAGTAAAGTACAGAGAATCCCTGAATCAGATAGAACAGACCGACAATGAATAACACATTATAGCTGACGATCCTGAATTTGATAATGAAAAGAACGAGTCCCACAACCAGACCAAGTTGAAGATAGTAGGGAAACTTGAGATCTCTGAAGTGCCATTTGTGAGAGTTCTTTCGGAAATAGATCAATGCTCCAAATAGAATTCCTGCCACCACGCTGATCATCCATATCGCTGCATTGCCGTACAGCATGATATTCTGTATACTCTGCAGGGTGGGGTACATGCTCTCCATCATTTCCGGTGAGAACATCTTTTCCAGACTGCTCATAAAGAATTGATTGCTCTCTTCAATCACAATTTTTATCTGGGGATAGAATATAAGATTTTTTAGCCCAATATAAATAACAGCAGGAGCAGTTGCTATCAAGAAGGCGATCTCAAAATTATGCTTCTGCAGGGCAGAGGCAAAAACTATGGGGCATGCTCCTATGCTTACCCAGATTTCAAGTGCTTGCATTAGCGGCAGTACATTCACCACGACCAGCACCGCACAGATCCCGGTAACAATAATCAAATATCTGAGAAGAGCAGAAGATTGAGAAGTGTCTTGTATCTCCTGCCCTTTTTCTGGTAAAATCAGTCGATTGACATAGGGAACCGCGATCAGAAGCGCTATGAGTCTGGAAAAGAGCGCAACGATTACAATGAGTACGCAAAAAAGGATCATCAGTGTGATTTAGTATATTATCCAATGTAGGGAATGAGCGCCATCTGGCGTGCTCGTTTAATTTCCCTTGCTAATTTTCTCTGGTGTTTACTGCACGTTCCGGTAATCTTTCTTGGAACGATCTTGCCTGATTCTATGATGTACTTTCGAAGCACCTCTGTGTTCTTATAGTTGATTTCAATATCAGGATTCTTACAGAATTTACAGTATCTTTTCTTCATAAACTTTTTCATGTTCATAACCTCTTTTTAGAATGGAATATCGTCGTTGGATTCTCCTTCGTCGGCAGGGACTTCATCATCAGTACTATCCTGCTGGACTTCTCGCTCAAGGTTCTGGATTCTATTTGCAACAATTTCAATACTTGTGCGGTTGTTATCATCTTTATCCTGCCATGTGCGTGACTGAAGAGTTCCTTCAATTATAACAGGAGAGCCCTTGGAAAGCATCTCGGATGATCGCTCTGCTAAACGTGCCCACGCAACAACGCGAAAGAAACTGGTGTCTGTTTGCCAGTTATTATCGGAGTCTCTGTAGACTCTGTCAACCGCAATACTCATCGTAGCAACGGGAGTACCGGAGCCAGTGTAACGAAGTTCAACGTCTCTGGTTAATCGTCCTGAGACGATAATGCTATTAATTCTTGGCAGATTTAATTTTTTTGCCATGTTATCTCCTCCCCCCTCTAAATTGATGGACCATCAATTTAGACGTCAGGTTTTATTATTCTTTTTCTCTTTTTATTACTATAAAACGAATAATGTTTTCATTAAGACGATAAAAGTTTTCAAGGGGATTTACATAGCTGGCATCAAGGGAGAAATAGAGTACGATATAATAGCCATCATTCTGTTTTTCAATTTCATAGGCTAATTTACGGGATCCCCATTCATCTACCTTATCAATTTCGCCATCATTCTGAGTGATGAAGTTCTTCACGGCTTCGAGGGTTTGTGAGATCTCTTCATCGGAGAGTGGTTTGACCACAATCATTGATTCGTAAGATTTTTTCATCGCATTCCTTTTGGTTTTATTTTCCGCCAGGCGGAATAGCAATCCGTCATTCCACGGATAAGGAATCGAGCCTGCTGTATGCAGCACTCATTTTCTCAAAATTTTGATATATAAAATATGATGTCAACTCCACTGCGCGAGAAATTACTTTTTGAACCAATTCCAGTTCATCATTTTCATGTGCCATGAGCACGAATTCCTCAAGAGGCACATCAAGCTTACCTGCATCTTCATATTGCTCTGGCAGAATGCCTATACGCATTCTCGGGAAGTTCTCCGTATCCAATGCGTCAATAATGGATTTCAATCCATTATGACCACCATCAGAACCACGTTGACGGATTCTAATCTCACCAAGTGGAATATACACATCATCAAAAATTACTAAAAGATCTTTATTCTTTATTTCGAACTCATCTACCATGCTTTTTACAGCATGACCGGATAGATTCATATAAGTAAGGGGCTTGAGGAAAAGCCACTCATTTTTTCTGGTAAGGAGAGATTTCTTATGCTTTTTGAACCTCGGAACGTTGAGCTTTGTACAGAGCGCATCAACAGTGCGAAATCCAATATTATGCCGAGTAGGTTCGTATTCCGGTCCAGGATTTCCAAGCCCGACAATCAGTTTCACGTATATTATTCTTCTTTTTCTTCTGCCTCTTTAGCAGCAGCTTCTTCTTCAGGTTGTTCACCTTCAGCAGCTTCTTCACCCTCGAGAAGTTCTTCTTCCTCTTCTTCAGGCACTTCGACTTCCATCTTAGGAACAAGAACAGATACGAGAGTCAGATTTGCTGGCTGTAGAAATTCGACATCGGGATATTTTTCCTGAATATCTTCAATATGAATGGAGTCACCAATATGAAGCTCGGACACATCGATTTCAATCTCTTCGGGTAGATCTTTAGGAAGACAGCGTATCTGCAGTTCTCTAAGCCCGGACTCAACAATACCACCTTCCTTTACGCCAGGGGCATCACCAACAGTAATAATAGGAATTTCAACGTCGATCTTTTGTCCGGCTGTGACTTCAAGAAAATCTATATGTTTGATTTCACGGGTAAGAGGATCAACCTGCATATCACGGACCAGGCATCGGTGTTCCTTCTTGCCTAACTTGATAAAAATAAAGCTCTGATGGCCGAGACTTTCTTTATAATAATGAAAAAAGTCAGTATATTCCACCATAATTGGTGTTGCTTCAAGTTCACTTCCATAAAGAATGGCAGGGATCTTATCATCACGGCGAACCTGCTTGGTTGCCTTTTTACCAGTTTCTCTTTTTTCAGCTTTAATTTTCATGATTTATATAACCTCATCTTCTATTTTGAATAATACACTTACAGATTCTTCATTATGAATCCGTTGTATTGCCTGTGCAAGAAGTGGTGCAATAGAGAGCTGTTTTATCTTAGGACTGTCCTGTTTCTCCTTGCTTAATGGAATCGAGTCAGTGACAATTAATTCATGAATCGATGATCGGTTTATCCGATCAACAGCATCTCCACTGAGAACAGCATGAGTACAGGCACAATACACTTTTTTTGCTCCCTCTTTTTTAAGGGCATCAGACATTTTGATGACAGAATTTCCCGAGTCAATTATGTCGTCAATGATTATAGTATTTTTACCTTCTACTTCACCGACAACATTAAGCAACTCGAGCTGACCCTTGTTACCGATGCGCCGTTTGTCACCAATAGCGAGAGTAGCATTCAGTCCCTTTCCCAGCATTCTTGCTCTCTGTGTCCCACCAGTATCAGGAGCGACAACAACGCAATTTTTCAGATTCAAGGGCTTGAAATAATTCAGGAATATTGGAAGCATAGAAAGGTGGTCAACAGGTATATCAAAAAATCCTTGTATCTGCTCTGCATGTAGATCAAATGTAACCACACGATTTGCCCCGGCAACAGTTAGAAGATTTGCGACTAGTTTCGCTGTTATTGGAACTCTGGGTTGATCTTTCTTGTCTGAACGAGCATAACCATAATAAGGTATCACTGCAGTAATCCTGCCAGCTGATGCCCGATGGAGTGCATCAATCATAATGAGCAGTTCCATGAGATTGTCGTTCACCGGCGCACAGGTGGGCTGAATAATAAAGACATCAGTTCCCCGAACATTGTCGAGGATCTTCACAAAAGTGTTATCGTTAGAGAACTTAAAGACTTCAGCTCTACTTAATGGCAAACCAGCAGTCTCCGCAACACTCTGGGCGAGACTGAGATTTGCGTTTCCAGCAAAAATATGAATCTTTGATTTCATGATTCTTCACTATCCTCAATTTTTGTTTGAAATAGCCAGTAGTTATATTTTTTAAAGAACTTCTCTGCTTCAAGCATTTTTTCTTTTGTTGGGAATATTCCGAAGACGGTTGAGCCACTTCCAGACATCAGACTTCCAAGTGCTCCAAGTTCCGCCATCTGAAATTTTATTTCTTCAATCACCGGATAGTGAGAAAAAACACCTTGCTCCAGACCATTATAAAGATTTTCTGATATCTTTTTTACGTCTTTTTCTAATATTCCCCGAATCAATTTTTCTTTATTTATATTTTGGGGAGGATGCTGTTGTACCCAGGAGTAGGCATTTCTGCTAGAAATTTCTATCATTGGATTAACAAGAAGTATATTATCAATTGTAATTGATGGAAATGTTCTCTCGATAATTTCACCACGCCCCCTGAGTAAAGCAATCTTGCGGCTCAGGAAAAAGTTAATGTCGCTTCCAAATTTTGCAACGATTGCATGCATTTCACTATCAGAAAGATGAAGTTTCCATAATGTATTCAAGGCGTGTATTGTTTCTGCGGCATTCGAACTGCCACCGCCAAGACCAGCAGCAAGAGGAATATTCTTTTTGAGTTTGATCTCCACACCATTCTGCACATCATATGTTTCTTTCAAAAAGCAAGCAATTTTATATATAATATTATCCGATTCCTCGAGGGAATCGGAGGTGCAATAAACTTTCACCCCTGATCTGTCTGTCAATTTATAAATCAGATTATCAGAAAGGGTTATAGGCGCAATAATTGTTTCTATCTCATGAAAGCAGTCATCTCGTTTCTTAAGGATATCAAGAAAGAGATTGAGCTTAGCGTGAGAGTCGCGGGCGGTTTTTCCTTTTTTTCTTCTTGGCACCTTTTTCGTCGTCTGAATAATAGTAGTAATAGTAATAGTAGTAATATTTATATCCGCTGTAGTACTTCTTCACTTCAACACCGTTGATGACTACGCCAGCTGGAGTTACGTCAATGTTCTTTAGCAGAATCTTTGCCTGTTCAACGATTTCACGCTCTGTCACGGTAGCACGTATCACAAGAATGAGATTATCAACCTTCCTGGCAAGGATAAGGGCATCGGTCACAGCAATAATAGGAGGAGAATCGATGATCACATAGTCATATTCGTCTCTTGTTTTTGCAATTAACTCATCCATTTTTTTGGAAGAAAGCAGTTCTGAAGGATTCGGAGGTACGTGCCCAGAGGTTATAATGTCTAAATTTTCCACATCAGAAGGTTTAATAATGTCGGATAGAGCAGTATCGTCAGTCGTGAGAAATTTAGAAAGACCATTATCTCTGGATACCATAAATAAATTATGGATCATCGGGCGTCTCATGTCACAATCAACGAGCAGTGTTTTCGAATTCATCTGTGCAAGTGTAATTGCCAGGTTACCGCTCGATGTGGATTTACCTTCTTTGGGACCGGAACTTGTTACCAGAAATACTCTTGAGCTTCCTGATACTTTTGAAGGAAGCGAAACAACATTTGTTCTGAAAGTTCTATATGCTTCTGCAATGGGTGATTTGGGACTATAATGTGGAACAAGACGTGCGATCATCTGACGCTGAACTGTGGTAAGTTCCTTTAGCTTTGCTTTGTCTCCTTCCTTCTGGATCCGTTCTTCAATTTCAGCGAGTTCTTTTTCATCCAGAGGGATATCAGGTATCGTTCCTAGTATTGATAATTTTACATAACGTTCGACATCAGAAAGATTATTAATTTTCGTATTGAGAGATTCCAGCAAGAATGCTGCACCAACGCCAAGACCCAAGCCGAGCAGTAAGCCGATAAGAATATTCATCTTAACTTTAGGAGAAACGGGAGATTTGGGTATAGAGGCAAGACTAATGATACGAATGTTACTAAGTTTTCCCTCTTCCGAGATCTTTGCTTCCTCGTAACGGGTTATGAGCATGCTGTAGACCTGTTCATTAATAGCTTTGGCTCGTTCGAGTCTGGCAAGTTCGAGCTCAGCATCCGGAAGGCCAGACATCCTCACAGAATATTCTTCGACCACTGTTTTCAGTCCATCGACCTTTGACTTTGCTGTCTGATAATCTACCTCTGCTGTGATGATGTCTGTCATGAGCTGTTGACGCCTATCAAGTGGATTAAAGGAATACTTATTTACTTCAAGAATAGCGTCGATCTCTTGTTTCATCTGACTTTTAATATTATCAATTTCAGTTTTAAGAGCTACAAGCTGGGGATGGTTCTCTGTATATCCTTTTTTTGTAAGCAATATAGCAAGCTGACTTTGATTTTCAATAAGCCTGTTTCTCAATTGTTCCAGAACAGGTGAGGATATGGAAACCATCTCATCGCCGAGTGTTTGATCGAGTTTTGTTAATTCTGATTTGAGATAATTGAGTTTTTGCTCCACGATCTGTAGCTCTGTTTGAGCTGAGCTAAGTTGTGCTTCAAACTCGACCATATTCGTGATCATCTCTTTGGTTTCTTCCGAAAGAGCAAAAACTTCATTGGCAATTTTATATGCACGAAGATCTTCTTCTGAAATAGCCAGTTTTTTGGAAGTAATATCAAGCTGTTTTTCGAGGAATTCACGCACACTTGTCACTTCTGCCCGAGTATATTTCAAGCTTTCTTCCTGATAACTATTCATTACTGCATTAACTGCAGCTTCGGCTTCTCGGGGATTAGTAGATTTAAAAGTAATATCAATTATATCGGTTTCCCGTTCAGCACTTACCTCAATATTTTTTGCAAGAGAGCCTTGCGGATTGTCATCTGAAAGGATCGGAAAATTTTCTGCATCAGGATGACGTTTAATTTTCGCAATGGCGTTTTCCATTACTGATGGACTTTTTATTACTTCCATCTGATTGTTTACATCATTTCTGCCAAATCCGCCGGTGGTGAAGAACAGGTCTGTTTGTTTATTCAGCTCAAGAAGTATCTTCCCGCTGCTCTCATAAATGCGTGGAGCGCGAATAGTGTAATAAACCGTTGCTGCCATCACGAGCACAAAAATAATGAGGATCAATTTAATATGTCTGAGGATTATTCTATAATAATCGCGTAGTTTTATTTCTTGTTCTTGTTCTGGGAATTGCTCCATTAGTCACTCACGTTCTACTTTTCTTTAATGGTTAAATATAGGTTATAGATAC
>DRBZ01000074.1 GCA_011043895.1 Candidatus Cloacimonadota bacterium | reverse complement strand
CATTACAGCTTATCTTTCGGATTATTCTCTCATTTCAGGAAGCTCGATCTACAAAGATAAATTGGATGAGAAGATAGCCAATGAAATTCTCACTCTTCATTCCTATCCGCGCTCACCTGAAATCGCAAAGAATTACTTCTTCACGAGAGATGGCTTTGAAGCTCAAAATATGACCATTATTGATAAGGGTGTTCTCAAATCCTTCCTGCTTTCTCAATATGGAGCAAACAAAACAGGGAAGCCGAAAGCAGTGAATAGCGGGGGATGCTATATTGTTGAACCGGGTACTACCGCATTTGAAGACATGGTTTCATCGATTGATAAGGGATTACTGCTTTGCAGATTTTCCGGTGGAAATCCAAGTGATAACGGAGATTTTTCCGGTGTAGCAAAAAACAGCTATCTTATAGAAAATGGCAAAATTTCCAAGCCCGTGAACGAAACCATGATCGCGGGTAATCTTGCAGAAATGATAAAAAATATTGCAAATATTTCTAAAGAGAGAATAGATTACGGCAGCGAAATTTATCCCTGGATTCAGGTGAAAGGGATCACAGTATCGGGGAAATAGGTCGGTGAAAAACATGAATATTTATCAGCATACACAAAGGAGTTTACTCCTCCTCATTATCATTATCTTTGTAATTTGCTTTATGATTTTCCTGATGTATAGGTTCGGTTTTAATTGGATCGGTGCGGTTGTGATGGTATTAATGGTCTGCGCATTATATCTATTTAATTCCTTAACTGTACGGGTAAATCAGGATTGTATTTATGTAGCTTTTGGTCCTGGTCTTATTAGAAAAAAAATCCCAATCAACACTATCAAATTCACAGGAAAAGTCAGGAATAAATGGTATTACGGTTTTGGTATTCGGCTTATTCCCGGCGGACAAATGTATAATGTTGCAGGACTCGATGCTATCGAGCTTAAACTTACTAACGGCAAAATTTTCCGCATAGGTACTGATGAGCCGGACAGATTATTAGAAGCTATTCAATCCCAGACTGGAGAAAGAACCTAAATATTCATAATAAATATTGTAAAAGAATGGAGAAGAAATGGATGAAATCTTAACACGATTAGAAAAATTGGAAGAACAAGCAGATAAGAACAGCGAAACGATCAAAAATATCATCGATGTCGTTCAAAGTATGTCAAACACCCTCAATGCGTTGGGAGAAATCGTAAACAAGAAAATACCCGACATGGAAAGAGAAATGACCGCAATACAAAACAGGATCAGCGCATTACGATAGATAGAACAATATAATACTTGTTGTCAGGAAATTAATAAGCAATTCTGAAATGAAGCTATCAGGAAAGTTCTGATCGTCTATGCCCATCCCTATGAAAGATAAAATGCTAAATACCTTGTTTTTATTTACCTATTTTGATATTATGGAATAAATCGACTACGTCGATTTCACATTGACACAGTCAATGTAGTCCAAAGAAGATGAATATGGAGTAAATCAGCTGTGTTGATTTAGCATTGACATAGTCAATGCAGTCCAAAGGGAGAAAGGATGCTCGATAGCTTATTCAACACTTTACGAATTTATAGGTATTAACTCAATCGTTTTTCAAAAATGAGAAAAGCCCGAAGAGTTACCTTCGAGCTTTCCAGTTAAATCGTTAATATTATTTTACAATAAGTACTTTCTTTGTGTCGTATTGATGACCATTTACCATGAGCTTCATCAAATAAACACCATTCTGCAAGCTCTTTCCAGCGGAATTATGGCCATTCCATGTGAGACTTGATTGCTGTTCAAAACCATCAAAAAGTGTGATCATTTTCTGTCCTTTAAGATTGAAAAGTTCAAGCTTCACCTGTGATTGCTCTGGTAAAGAGAATTGTATCGTTGTTGATGACAAATCAGGATTAAAAGGATTGGGAGTATTTTGCTGAAGTCCATAGACAATTGGTTCCGGTATCTGTCCGTTCCCGGGATCATTATTATCATTGATCGTGAGTTCGGCAACCTGGGCATAATGATGTATCGTTCCTCCAAGGTCAACACTCTCCAGCCAATAGTAATAAGTTTCATTCTGCTGGGGATTAGAAATATAATCCTCATAAGTGTAATCATGAGTAAGTGTGGTTGTGCCGTATCCTGAGATGAAATCAGACACCTGCGATGCAGTATTGAAATCTTCGATTTGGCTTCTGTACACATACCAGCCGAGATTATCTAATTCTGATTGTGTTCGCCAATAGAGGGTGGGGGTTTTGTTGATAAATTGTGCAGTAAAGGTTGAGAGTTCGACAGGGAGGGTATTATTGTCCTGCAAGTAGGGGTAGCCACTATTAAATCCTGCATTAATTGACCATGTATCTGAAAAATCCCATCCAGCATCCGTAAAAGTTAACTGTGTTTTCATATCAGATGTAGATTTACCTGTTGCAGCTCCGACAGCATCACTTGTTTGGTTTGATGTTCCCAGATCGAAGAAATTACTTGTATAGATATGTGATGCTCCATCTTCTGAACCCACAAATCCTTTATCGGTTGGATTTTCTTTAGAAGTGGCATAAGTGACTGTTCCAATACAATAACAATATTCAACAGTGCAAGGATTAGTGTCTGTACCTGTACCTATATAACCGATAAAACCACCAACATCTGTATCTGTACTTCCAAAATTTCTTACGACATTTCCTTTACTATAACAGTTACTTATTGTAACCGAATAGCGAAGTCTTCCTGCAAAACTTCCAATATAATTATCTGCATTAGTGTTTCCTAAAGAGTAACATTCACTAATTACTGCATTCTCGACTCCTTCAAATCCAATATCTCCAACGAAACCACCAGCAAAATCATCATATGCATCTACAGAACCTGTACAATAGCATTTATTAATAATACTATTTTGACTAGCCAATCCAACAAAACCACCACACTTTCCTCCTTTAACACTTTCAACATTTCCCGTACAGTAACAATTGGTAACTGATTGACTAGGTGTTTCATCGTTAAGGTTTGAACCGATGAAACCACCGATTGCGTAACTTCCATTGTCTTCGGTCGTTACTCCGCTCACATTCCCTGTACTATAACTATTGCTTATACTTCCGTAATTTAGTCCAATTAATCCACCGAGATAGTCATCTCCACTCACGGTACATGAACTATGACAATTGGTAACACTAGCCGAGTTATTATCTCTATCTAAAGAACCAACAAGGCCACCCATGTTATTACTTCCCTGTATTGAGCCAGAGCTGTAACAATTATCAATTGTGGTTTCAAATGCGCTACCAATTAAAGCTCCCAAACCTTGGTCAGCAGTAGTACCCCGTATATAGACATTGGTGATGCCCAGATTGGAGATTTCTGCACCGGTATAAGTTCGTCCAAATAATCCAAGATAATACACTTCTCTATTGATATGGAGTCCATCAATTGTTTTATTATTACCATCATAATTTCCAGTAAATTTCTCTGCCTCCCATCTTCCAATAGGTTTGAATCCTTCTCCGTCATACCAATTCTCAGTATCAGATGCATCAATATTGTTAGATTGGGAATAATATTTATCCCATTCACCTTGATTTTGGCTAAGCCAAAAAAGATTATTTAAATTTGCTATAATATATGGAGAAACACTTGTTCCAGCACCGAACGGTTTCTGAAGGGATACATTTGAACCATCCTCCCATGAGAGATAGGGGTAGCCGTCATTTGTTTTCGGGAATTGATCCCAATAATTATTTGTTCCGTTTGTGCTCTCACCTTCAAAATCCCAACCAGCATCGGTAAATGTATATGTATCCTGCATTTGGTATGTATATTTATCTGCTGGCAATTCACTATTATTATTTGTACTTCCAGCTGATGTAGTTTGCTTTGAAGTTTCTCTGTCCCAGAAATTATCTAACATCTTATAATTTCCCGTGGATGCTGCTACTGCACCAACAAAACCTTTTCCAGTTGAATTTGGTATAACTTCTCCAGTAGAATAACATTTTTTGATAGTTGCTTCATTATTGATCCCGGCAAATCCACCATAATATGCAGAATTCCCACTTGTACGTTCTACTGATCCTCTGCAATAGCAATTTTCGATTGATGAAGCATTGTAATTTAAGCCAACAAAACCTCCAATCCTTGATACGCCAGAAACACTGCATGAGCTATAACTTAGTGATATTGAAGATCCTGTTCTGCTATCACCAACTAAACCACCAATCCTATCATTTCCTGTTAAAGAACCTGTTGTATATGATTTTGTAATATCTGTATTCACACAATCACCAACCAAACCGCCAACATAATCATTTCCCGTAATATCAACGTTTGTTACTTCTGTGTTCGTTATTGTTGCACCATTAGTCGCTCCAAAAAGACCATTAAGATTGGAAGATCGGTTAATGTATAAATCATCAATTGTAAAACCATTTCCATTAAAAGTTCCAGAAAATTGAGTTGTGCCATCGCCAAGTGGTAACCAGCCACATGCGGAAGCCCATAGTTTTTTCCAATAATCAGTATTCGTTGGATTTTCTGATGAAGTTGCTTGGATACATATATATGTATAAACAATTCCTCCATCATTATATCGGACATATTCATCGACGGAATAGCTTGTACCACTTTCCCATGCAGCAACATTTGCAGGATTGGTTGGTGCCAAATTGATATTTGTTGTTTGTGTATAAGAACCCCTTAAATCATCCCTTATATTATAGAGATCTAGTAAAGATGATACATTAGTAGCAAAAAGTATCGGTGAAATTAAAAGCAAAGCTGTAAAAACTGCTAATCCTTTTTTCATGAAGTTCTCCTCATGTCGTTTTATTTTTAAAAAATTCTATCTCACAACCAGCACGAACTCGAGCAGTCAAAACAAGTTCATCTTGATAAAAAAAATGATGTTTTCTCAAATTGTGTCAATTTTTTTATGATAAATTTGACAAAAAAAATATCATTAATAAAAAATAGACCGACGGTCGGTCGAAATAATTAAAAGGATAAATATGGCAAGAATCGTTAAGAAACATGATATCAGAAAAAACGAAATTCTGGATATGGCTCAAACCCTATTCTATACACAGGGATATGAAAAAACTTCGATCAATCAGATCATAGATCATTTAGGTATCGCTAAAGGAACTATATACCACTATTTCAAATCAAAATACGAACTTCTCGATGCAGTTGTTGAACGTTTGATTTTGCAGATGAGAGAAGCAGTTATACCTATTATTCAAAATGAAGACATGAATGCGATAGAAAAATTCAATATGACCTTTAAAGTGATCGGGCAGATCAAGTTGGAAAAAAAGGAGTTTATGCTCGAACTTCTTCGGGTTATGAACAGAGAAGAGAATATAATCCTGCGACATAAAATGATCACCAGAAGCATTGATCTGCTGGCTCCGATCATAGCAGATTTCATAAAACAGGGAAATAATGAAGGATTGTGTGAGACAGAATACCCGCTGGAATCTGCCCAATACATTCTGGCAATATCGAACTATTTGAATATAAAACTCTCACAAATTATCATAGAAATTCAAGAGAAAAAACAAGATATTTCAGTTCTTATTGATAATTATGCAGCTTATGAAAGAGCAATAGAACGGATCATCGGTGCAGCAGAAAACTCAATTTCACTTGCAGATCGTACTTTGATCGAACAATTTTTTTCCGAGGAGGAATAATGCCTTTACTTGAACTCGTAAATGTGAAGAAGAATTATATGAAAGGTGAGACGATCATTCCCGCTTTAAGAGGAATTGATCTTCTTATTGAAAAGGGAGATTTTCTTTCCATTGTCGGACCTTCCGGCAGCGGTAAGTCCACACTTCTCAATGTAATTGGATGTATTGATACTCCCACACAAGGTAGCGTGCTCTATGACGGAACTGATCTTTCCGAACTGAATGATAAGGAAAAAACTAATTACAGAAAAGAAAATATCTCATTTATATTTCAATCCTTTAATCTCATTCCTGTGCTGACGGCTCGTGAAAATGTCGAATTGCCACTCATCATTGAAAAGAAATTTAATAAAGAAGAAATCCATGATAAGGTAACCAATATTATTGAAATAGTTGGACTCGGAGATATGGCAGACAGATTTCCTCGTGAACTCTCGGGAGGACAGGAGCAACGTGTGGCTATTGCCCGGGCACTGGTGAAGAATCCTCTAGTCGTCCTTGCTGATGAACCCACTGCAAATCTCGATTCTGAAATGTCTGAAGATATCATCTCGGTGATGCGGAAGATGAATGAGGAAATCCACACCACATTTATTTTCTCAACCCATGATCCGCTTGTGGAGAAGCATGCAAGACGTGTGATAATCCTCCGGGATGGTCTGATCGCATCAGATGAAAGGAAGAACCATGGGTACGCTGATTAAGATCGCATGGCGGAATGTTCGCAGACATAAGCGCCGAACCTTTCTTTCTGCACTTGTCATAGCTGTGGGGCTTGCAATGTTCATCCTGATGAATTCAATAATGTCTGGTTGGGATCGAGCGAATATTGATAATCTTATAGAATTGAGTACTTCTTCAATAAGAATTACTACAAAAGAATATGCAGATGACGTCGAGTCATTACCTCTTAAGTACGGATTGCAGAATGTACAGGAACTCACTTTGTTCATTCAGCAGCAGGGGGATGTTGCAGGTGTAACTCCGAGAACACAATTCCTGGGTCAGCTTTCCAACTGGGAAGAAACCATGCCGGTAATAGGACAAGTAGTTGATGCAAAAACAGATGCGACCGTTTTTGATTTGATGAACTATATTGAAGGAAATTATTTCTCTGATGAAGGTGAAAATGAGATCATTCTTGGCAAAGGACTTGCAGAGGAAATGGGTGTGCAGCAGGGAGATTATATCACTCTTTATGCGCTCACAAAACATGAAAGCAGGAATGCTGATGAATTTTATATTGTAGGATTGCTGAATACAACCGATCCGAATATCAATCTGAATACTATTATGATCACTTATGAAACTGCTGATGGATTTCTCGATCTCGAAGGGCTTGTTACAGAACTATATGTCTCGGTGGAACGGAGAGTGATATACGACTTGTTTGTGAAAGATGTACAGCAGCTCCAATCGAAACTCCAAAGCCGTTTTCCGGAACTTCAAGTCGATAGCTTTCTTAAAATAGCCAGCGGTTTTCTGAAATTGACCGAACAAAAGAAGGCATTCGGGATGATATTCATGCTGATTATCCTTGCAATTGCAGCAGTCGGGATCTTTAATTCGGTTCTGATGAGCGTGTATGAGCGCATACGAGAGATCGGAGTGCTGAGAGCTCAGGGCATGAAAAGGGGAGAGATCGTTACTCTCTTTCTCTGGGAAGGTGGTTTCATCGGTATTTTGGGGAGCATACTTGGCTTGACCATCGGATGTGGAGCGAATATTTATTTTGTACTGGTGGGAATTCCCCTTGATAAGTTCAAGGCATTAGAAACATCAGGTTTACCATATTGGGGTAGGATGCACGGAGAGTGGAATATCGGTGCGATAGTTTTCGTATTTCTGTTTGGGATCGTTGTAGCTGTTGCTGCAAGTTACCTGCCATCGAGAATGGCTTCAAAATTGGAAGTCACAAAAGCAATACGCTACGTGTAGGGAGGGAACATGTCATTTATACAAAAATTTGCTTTCAGAAATATCGGTCGTAACAAACGCCGTTCGCTTCTCGCAGTCATTTCCGTAACTCTATCAATTATGTTAATTGTTTTTCTACAGGGATTCGTCGGCGGATTCCTCGATAATCTAGTCCATAATTACACAAAAAACGAAACCGGTCATATCAGGATTGCCACGGATCAGTTCGAAGAAAAGGCAAAGTTCAAACCTGTAACTGAAAACATAAAAGATCCGGATAGGATATTACAGACAATCTCGCAGAATGAAGAGATAAATAAAAATATTCGCATAATGACCAAACGAATCGTGTTTGGAGTACTTCTCAGCCATGATGGAAACAACAAGACTGCAATTGCCTATGCCGGTGATCCCGAGAAAGAAAAAGAGCTTCTGATGCTCAACAACTCGGTACTTCCCGGTGGACGATATATCGAAAACGAAAATGAAACTATTATCGGGAAAAAGCTTGCTGAGGATCTCAATTATGAACTCGGAGATGAGATCAATGTGCTCACACAAGGCAGTGATTATGCACTTCATCTTAAGAAATTTAAAATTGTGGGACTCTTTGAAACCGGCTTGGGCATGTATGATGAAAAACTGTTTCAAATACCTTTGATAAGCGCCCAGGAACTGCTCAGGATGCCGGGAGAGACCCAGCAGATAATAATAATGTTGAATAATTATCATGATTCAGATAAGGTCGCAGAGCAGATCAATAATTTGCTGAAAGATAACGAAATTGCAGTCTCGTCATGGACAGAGATCGGTACATATTATTTCTATATAGAAATGGCAGCTCAAATCTATGGCTGGTACTATATTGTGATCGCTTTTCTTGGTGCGTTCATCATTGCTAATATCATGATGATGGTCGTGCTGGAGCGGAGAAAGGAGATCGGTATTATAAAATCTCTGGGATTTTCAAACAAACAGGTCTTATCCATGTTTGTATTTGAAGGAATGATCCTGGGATTTATCGGAAGCATAATCGGGTCGCTTATTGGTGTTGGGATCGTGACTATTCTGCATTATCACGGATTGGACTTTTCAAAAATGCTCAGCTCGATAGATATGCCGTTGAGTAGTATTGTGTATTTTAGACTTAATGTGATGAACGTTATCACTGCGATCTTACTAGGAACTGCGGTTTCGACCGTCATTTCCTTCATCCCGTCGCGCAGAGCCGAAAAGATGAAGATCGTGGATTCATTAAAAAGTGTATAAATTATTATGGGAGTTTAAATGAAAATAATAATTATTATTGCTCTTCTGTGTCTGTTCTCAATTACTCTCAATGCACAGGAAGAGAACATTACAGGAGAAGAAATTCTCAGGAAAATCGACGAGAATGAGTATTATAACACTATCGAATATACGGGGCAAATGATCATTCATATTGATGATCAGATCCGGACAAAGAAGCTTATGTCACAGGCAAAAAGTGAAGGGCATAAAGCGCTGGTAGAATTTACAAATCCCGAAGATTACGGCATAAAATATCTTCTTATCGACGATGAACTCTGGATATATTTCCCGATAGAGGAAGAAGTTGTGAAGATCTCAGGGCACATGCTTAAAGAAGGAATGATGGGGAGTGACTTCTCATATGAGGATGCACTTGAATCAAGTAAAATATCAGAAAAATATAATGTTGAAATTGAAGCCCAGGACACGATTCAGAACCATCCATGCTGGGTTCTGGTACTTAATGCCAAAGTCAAGGATGTGCCCTATTATTCCAGAAAATTATGGGTTGATAAAGAACATTTCATAACATGGAAAGAGGAGATGTATGCAAAATCAGGAAAGCTGCTCAAAGAGATGAATGTACTCGAGATCAAGCAATTTGATGATAGATATTTCCCGGTAAAATCTGAAATGATCAATAAGCTGAGAAGGAATAGTAAGACGGTTTTTATAATGGATGATATTGTCTTCGATGTCGATCTTCCTGATGACATATTCAGCTTGAGAAGTTTGCAGCATTAGAGAGATACAATGAAAAAATATTTAGTGATTTGTTTCGTACTTATTATGTTTACCTCAGCATTACAAAGCGCAGATAAACCTACAGGTATGAAGATCTGGGGTTCTAATTTTGTTGATATAAATGGGCATCACTATCTGGAAAATGGGGATGATTCCCTGAAATTTGGAGGTATGAACACCTTCCGCTTCAATTTTCATAACAGGAATAAACGCTTTGGCAAGATTGAAGGCAATTTCGATCTTATCATTCCTTTAGGTTTTACCGCGGATCAATTTCAAAACCTGATAGATCAAACTGAAGCATCGGACACGCTCTCAATGCCATATTATCCGCTCTTTGTAAATGGCAACACGCCCGTCTTGCTGGATATCAGAAAATTATATCTCTCGGTATATTTGCCTTATGCAGACATTACTCTTGGAAGGCAGATCATTAATTATGGTAAGGGAGTTGTATTCTCACCAATCGATGTTTTTTCAACTATTGATGTTGCAAACATTAATTTCGAGCGGCATGGAAGTGATATCGTAGCTGTGAAAATTCCATTCTCCTATCTTTCGGGACTGGATGTGGTGACTGAATTTCCTAGAAAACACCACGAGTATTCCTCAGCGATAAGAGGTTATTTCAATACTTCGGGATTTGATATTGCAGTAAATACGATCTATAAGCATCGCGCAGAGGAACTGATCACAGGATTATCTTTCAAAGGAGATGCTTTCTTTGGAGTATATGGAGAGATTGTTGAGCATTTTGCTGATGATTTCTCAAAGAAATATTTCGAGGGCATGTTCGGGCTTGATTATTCCATTGCAAACACCTATATTTTCAGAACTGAATACTATTACAAAAATACTAACATCCAAAATGAATGGAGGAAACATAATCTCTTTATCTCGTTCCAATATATCATTAATGATCTTATGAATGTCTCTGTTCACGCGATTGGAAGTGATGTAGGTGGTAATGAGCAAATGCTGATGTATATGGGGCAATGTAATTACAATATACTCCAGAATGTAAATATAATAACGTATGCCCGGTATTTTTCACAAAAAAAGGACGTGAAGACGCTTCCTGACCTGGAATATGCAGTGAGGATTGAGGTGAAGTTTTAGGCAGTTTTTGCGAAAGGGAAGACAAAGAAACTTCTGATTGTCTGCTTGCAGACATCCGAATGTTTCGATTGAATTAATTCTCCTTCAACACTCGGAAGTTCGTCTTCGCCGAACATTCAGAGGTTGTATTATTCCATAAAACTGTACCTCAGGATTCCGATCTTGTGAAAATGTCATTCCCTCGAAAGAGGGAATCCAGTATTTAGCAAACAGATTTTCACAGAATGGACAGTCTCTCTTTGAT
>DRBZ01000088.1 GCA_011043895.1 Candidatus Cloacimonadota bacterium | reverse complement strand
GCAAAGTACTAGCATAACAATGAATCACAAAGTATGGGAGACCCTTCTCCGCCAGACGACGGATCAGGGTGACAAAAGTATTTTATGTTAAATTTTCAGATTTACTGGAAAGTAATTTTCCAAGCAAAATATATCGCAAACCCTTTATCTATAGTAATCCTCAGAAGTCACCTCCAAATTTTTGGGGGTATCCCTGTTTATGGATTATGTCGTATCATGCTCCTTGATCAACATCTTCCCAAGAAAACTCTTCTTGAGTGACACTGCCTGCTCCGGACAGATCTCAATACAGCACATGCAGAGAATACATTTCTGGGGATCGAGTTGCGGAGTTGGATCTTTTTTCTCGAGTGAAAGCGCTTTTGCAGGGCAAAACTCAACACATGCCTTACATCTCACACATTTTTCTTCATCAAAATAGGGAATCGTCCAGAAAAACCTTTTAATTACTCCTTTTAGCGGTACCGAGAGCATATTGAGTATACGGTTTTTCCTTTTACTTTTCTGAATATTACATTCTTGCAGCCGATAATTTTCATCGATATCACCTGATAAATTAAATGCTTCAAAAACCATTCCTTCTCTTTCTGCAGCAATTTGTGTTGTGGGAATTTTTTCTGGATCAAATCCCATGATCTTACTGGCAAAATAATCAACAGCAACGGCATTCTCACCTCCAAGAAGAAGATCGAATTTCTTCACTTCTCCTGCAGAAGGTCCATCCCCATCCATGCCAAGTATTCCATCCATAAGGTTGAAAACGACTTTTTCTTTCACAAGTTCATAAATATCGACCACGAATTCTGCAAACTTTGTAGGATTTGGTGCAAACCGGTGCAGGTTTGATTTTGCAAGTCCTGGAACTACACCGTAGAAATTCTTTATTGCTCCGGTAAAAAGTGTGTACATGTGGGTTTTCATCTTACTGAGATTGATGATGGCTTCTGCATCGATAAAGGATTTGTTTATCGTATATTTGGTCTTTTTTTCAAAATGATATATCCCGTCATGCAGAGAGTACTTGATCTCAATGCCATATCGTGCTGCTAAATCCGCCATGCCCGTTTGTTGATAGACTTTTTTCTGTGTAACAGTACCACCCGGATTGTCCATTAATGCTATTGTGATGGCATGATCTCTGAGAATTTCAATCACTGCTGCGGCAATATTCGGATGTGTGGTAATTGCACGATCAGGCGGATATGCTCCAAGCAAATTTGGTTTGAGTAATACAGAAGAAATTGATTGTAACCTTTTATCAAATCCTGTCTCAAAGAAAATCTGTGAAATTTTTTCTTTAAGATTAGTAATATCATAGGACTGGCATTTTTTCCCGATTACAATAGCCATAAAAATCCTTATTCAGTTATTTCAAGAGGGAAGAACATACCTCCGCTTGGAACGATATAGCAGGTGAAATTCTTGCCTTCTTTTCGTGTGATAAATTCAAACGCTTCTTCAACAGACGCTACAGGAGTGAAATGAACAGCTTTGACCAGTTCGGGATCCATCTTACTTACAACAAGAATATCAGCTTGCTTCAGGAGTCTCCCGGTGGCAAATGCACGATGACCACCGATTTGTATCTTCTTCTGATCCACAACTAGTAATTCATCAATTGAATCGGCATTCCGTAGCTCCTTTTCCATTTCATCCTGTTCTATATTATTCCGACATTCAGCTATCAGCACGATAGTTCCACCGGGTTTCACGAGGTCGATCGTAGCATTCAAAGCTTTCTGGGATTGATAGAAATTCAGATCCTTCGGATATCCTCCTGCTGACACTATTACTGCATCTGATTTTTCCGAGAATTTTATCGAGTTCCTGTCCTTGAAATACTTCACACCTTCATAAAATGCTTCATCCAGTGCTCCAGCAAAGCATCGGACAAGTTCCTTCTTCTCATTAAGGATCGCTTGAACTGTAAAGTCGACGCCCACCATCTCTGCTGCTTCTGACATCTCGAGGTGTATCTTATTATCATCACCAACATTGCCCAAAGATGCATAATCATGTACGATGTTCGAGTGATTCTGTCGAATTGTCTCATAACCACAAATACCAGGTAAAATTGATTTCCGTCCACCACTAAAACCGGCAAAATAGTGGGGACTGATTATTCCGATTGTAATAAGAAAGTCTGCTTCAGATACCCGTTTATTGATATGAAGTTCATTGCCCGATCTCATTGTGCCAACATGTACAAGATCGTCAGCACGGCAATCATGATTCTCGATCGAGAAATTATCAATGACCCAGTCTCCATAGTGATATCTCATTTCCTTCTCAGTCATTTTTCTATGAGTACCATTTGCGATAACAATATGTGTGTTCTCCTTGGTAATTCCATCTGAAATTAGTTCCTTGAGCATTATTTTCAGCAATAATGCAAAAGGTCCAGGACGGGTAATATCACTCACAATTACAACAATATTTTTTGGTTTTTTTTTATTAATTAAATCTTTCAACGTGGGAGTTGAAATTGGATTGTGTAGCTGTTCCGAGATATGGTTTTCTGGTTCTGATACTGCATCGACATGCTGCATTTCGAGGATGCCGAGAATGTTTTTATCTGGAAGTACAAATTCCTTGTAAACCTCACCATATTTTAATCGAATATTCATACATACTCCTTAATGTGCGTCATACCAGCTTTTTCCTGAGCCAATGTCGACTTTGATAGGAACGATGCCTTTGTATTTTTCCGGAAGAACATGTTCCATTTCATTTCTTATAAGCTTTGTGTAATCTTCGAGAACACTTTTCTTTATTTCGAACACCAACTCATCATGCACTTGAATGATCATTTTTATCTCATCTGTTTTATGATGGATTCTTTGATATATCTTGTTCATAGCAATTTTTATCATGTCAGCAGCAGTTCCCTGAATTGGCATATTGATTGCCATACGTTCTTCATTAGAACGGACGTTGCTATTCCTGCTGTTGATGCCAGGCAAGTAGCGTCTTCGGTTAAAAATCGTCTTCACGTATCCTTTATCCCGTGCAAACTCTTTTGTGGATTCAAGATAATCGTACACTCCTCTATAAAATGAAAAATAGTTATCGATAAATACCTGCGCTTCAGATCGGGAGATGTCGAGGTCATCGGACAATGAATATGCTCCCATGCCGTAAATTATACCGAAGTTTATGACTTTTGCTTGCCTGCGCTGGTCAGATGTAACATTTCCTTCATTGATTTTGAATATTGTTGCTGCAGTTTGTGCATGAATATCTCTTCCTTTGTTAAAATTCTCGATCATTTTTGAATCTTTTGAAAGAAGTGCAACAATACGGAGTTCGATTTGCGAATAGTCAGCTGCAAGGATTGCCCAGTCATCATTATCTATAGTAAAACCCTTTCTCATTTCCCGCCCGATCTCTGTGCGAATAGGGATATTTTGCAGGTTTGGATTTGAACTCGATAGCCGTCCTGTTGCAGTAACAGTCTGGTTAAATGAAGAATGAATCCGATGAGTACGCTTATTTATCAATTTTGGGAAAGCATCGATATAGGTTGTTTGCAGTTTCTTTAATTGCCGGTAATCGATGATATCCTTGGCGAGCTCGAAATCTTTACTGAGTTTTGTGAGTACCTCGATATCGGTTGAATAACCGGTTTTGGTTTTTTTTATAACAGGGAGTTCCATCTTCTCGAACAGCACTTCGGATAATTGTGAGGGAGAGTCCAGATTAAATTGCTCTCCAGTGATGTTGTATATGAGGTTCTGTAATTTGTCGATATTGTGTTCGAGTTTTTTAGAGATTTCTCGGAAAAGGTCAAGATCAATATAGATACCATTCCTTTCCATCTGCGCAAGTGTCTTTATCAGAGGTATTTCGATTTTATAGAAAAGATGTGACATCTCAAGTTTTTCTATTTGCGAATGTAGTTTTTTCCATAACTGAAAAGTAATATAGGCATCTTCTGCTGCGTATTTTCCAGCTTTTTCTATTTCTGCTTCACCGAATTGAATCTGATTTTTTCCCTTTCCAATTATCTCTTCAATAGGGATCATTCGGTGTTGGAGATACTTCATGCTGACGTCTTTGAGATTGTGTCTATGCTCATCCGGTGCAAGTATGTAGGCAGCGATCATAGTGTCAAAATAGAGATTATTCAACTCGATGCCTTCATTCTGAAAAATCATGTAGTCATATTTGATGTTGTGACCAATCAGTTTTTTTGCTGGATCTTCAAGAATTTGTTTGAGTTTTTGCAGTACTAATTCTTTATTTAGCTGCGCTCCAAAGATATGCTTGACAGGAATATAATATGCTTTCTCGTTATTCCAGCAAAAAGAGATTCCAACGATCCTGCCATTTATGGGATCAAGCAGGTCGGTTTCGAGGTCTAATGCAAAAATATCGTTTTTCTCAAGTTGTATGAGTAATTTTTCAAAGGATTCTTCTTCATCTATGATTTCATAGTTAAACTCAGCTTTTTTAGGTTTATTTACTTCACCATCGAAGTATTTAATGAAAGAAAACATTTCGTAATGCATACAGCATTTCTTAAGGTTTTCAGTAAAAATGTCAGGAGTATTTAACGAATTCAGTTCAAGAGCAATCGGCACGTCATAATCAAGTTTGATTAGCTTTTTCGATAGTCGTCCCTGCTTTGCATATTGCTTTAGATTATTGCGAATTGTATCAGACGAAACCTCATCAGCATGGGCAAGAATACTTTCAAGATCTCCAAATTCTTCGATCAATTTTGCTGCGGTCTTCGGTCCTACTTTTGGAATGCCTGGAACATTATCAGATGAATCTCCAGAGAGTGCTAAAAGATCGAGAATTTTTTTTGGAGGGATGCCGAATTTTTCTTTCACTGCTTTTTCATCGATATATGTATTTTTTGAATGATCATACAAACGAACATGATCATTTATAAGCTGATACAGATCCTTGTCAGTTGAGATTATCACAATATCATGTGTATCTTCAAACTGCCTGGAGAGAGTTGCGATAACATCATCAGCTTCATAGCCGGATTTGGAAAGATGGGGAATGTGCGAAATTTTTACAAGTTCCTGTATCGGATCGAGTTGTTCGATAAGATCCTCGGGCATTTTATCACGAGTGGCTTTGTAATCCGGATACTGCTTATGTCGAAATGTCGGTTCTTTTTCATCAAACGCAATAGCAAAATATTTCGGGTCAAACTGCTCAATTAGGGCGATAACAGTCCGTAAAAAACCAAAGATCGCACTAGTATTTTCTCCCCGCGAATTGATGAGAGGTCTGTTCTTAAAAGCAAAATAGGAACGATAGATTATAGTCGATCCATCAACGACATAAATAGTATCTTTCATATAAGCAAAAGTTATTACTCCTTTTTAAATGTCAATAATAAATTGACAAAAATTATAAAAAAGAACACTTAAATTTTATGAAACATAAATTATTGATAATATTATTGATTATTATTTTTTCCTCTCTTGCATTATATGCAAAGGAGTACGCAGTTTCCTATCTTAATTCTACACGCAAAGACCATCTTCCCATACACAAGATAGATGGAAAGAATTATGTAAATATCTATGATATTGAGCGAACCTTTGATGGTTCAATAGAAGTAGATCAGATCACACAAACGGTTGAACTTAAGATATTTGATCAGCTCATGACATTTTCATTCTTTAACAACTGGGTGCACTTTGGCAAGACAAGTTATAATCTCCATAATGATATTGAAATCATTGATGGATTTTTCTACGTTCCCGAATACTTTATTAATCTGTGTGCAAATAAGTTCTTTCCGGATGCAGTGATACTTGATAATGGTTCGATTATTGTACATTTTGCTTCAATGGAAAAGTATCTTATCAAAACGATAGTACTCGATCCCGGACATGGGGGAAAGGATTCAGGTGCAGTGGGAAGACATTTTGGAACGTATGAAAAAGATATCGTCCTAAAGATCACAAAGAAGGTTAAAGCGTTGCTTGAACAGAATCTCGATGTAAAAGTACTCCTGACTCGAAGTGATGACCGGTTTGTGTCTTTGGGTGATAGAACAGAATTTGCAAATGAGCAACACGCAGATATTTTCGTGAGTATTCATTGCAATGCTGCGTACAACACTAAGGCAAATGGTTCTGAAGTATACTATCTTTCAACTGCTCAGACTCATGAAGCAAGGGCAGTCGAGGCGATGGAGAACGAAGTGATCAAATTTGAAGATCCTGAAAGTATCAAGCGATATAAGGATCTGGATTTCATCCTTTATGATATGCGGCAGACAGAATATCTAAACGAAAGCAGCGAACTGTCTGATATGTGCCAGAAAGAACTAACCAGGAATCTTGGGACAAAGGATAATGGTGTGCGTCAGGCAAATTTCTATGTGCTGCGTGGAGCATTTATGCCAGCTATTCTTGTGGAAGTTGCCTATCTTTCAAATAAAAACGAAGAAAAGAAATTACGAACTGACGATTTTCAGAATAGAGCTGCGAAGGCGATCTATGTCAGTCTCAAGCAGTTCAAAGAAAAATACGATAAAATGAATTAAATTATGAAAGGAGCATCTATGAAAAATTCCTTTCGGATAGTTTTACTAATAGCTTGTAGTTGTTTAATGGCAGCAGGTTTATATGCAAAATCTGTTTATATTATAGGTAATAGATATGGAGTTCCCTTATTCCCTTTATTTTAATAAGCTATGATATCCAACCTACTTTGACTACGTATCAGGAGCAGTTGGCGATCCCTAATCATGGAACTGGGGCATATGATATCGCAGCAGACGAGGAAAATGAGATCCTTTTCATTACATTCAGGAATGATACTACAGTTGACTTGGTAGATGCAAAGCTTCTCACAAGTGCTGGATATACAACGCTGGAAGGTATCACAAATCCCACAGCAATTGTGTATGCACAAAATCAGAAATATTTTCTTGCCCTACAACGTACTACCAATAAACTCTATGTGTACACGTGGGATTATATTAACAAATCTTTAACTGCGTTGTATGAAGAGCCGTATTAGGTAGAGCTTTCCGGTGTTTTTTCCGGTCAAGCTCTAACCATCGATAATGAATATGGCATTCTTTACGTAGCGGATAGTTCTCAGTTTGATATGCATTCCTATTCACTTTGTTGGTTGATGATGCAGTACAGGATCTTCACACACTTCATGATCAGACGGTCATTTCAAGTGGTTCACTTTCGTCATTCAAAGAAATATACACATTGGTTCGTTCGAAAGATCTGAAAGATCCCATAAATGAAGGGTATTTCAGCCCGAATCCCTATAATCCAGATTTTGATGAGATCGGAAACTTTTATCCCAACTTTATAAATGAACAAGCGCCCATCAAATCAATGATCATATATGATGAGTCAGGAGAAAAAGTACTTGAGCGAGAGAACATTTCATATTCGGATTTGAATTGGAATGGTCGTAATGAATCAGTAAACATCGTCGAAAATGGAGTATACTTCGCTGTTATAAAGAATGCAGAAGACGAGAAGAATATTATCAAAGTAGCGGTACTGAGATGATGTCATATTAAAAAGCGTTTTCCAAAAACCAAAATTTAAATCTACATAATTCTTGACAATTTAAATTTGTACAATAGTAAAAAATTGAGGTACAAAAATGTATAAAAAACTTGTTACGGGATGCATAATATCCATTGTAATTTTTTCATATGTATGTATTTATGCTGAAACTACTGATTCTTTACTCATCAAGCTCGATGAAAACACGTACAAACTTGATCAGATAACTATTGATTTACTCAATAAAGAGATCTCATTTCCTGCGAAATTCAACATGAACAGAGGATTGATTGAGACAATTCTGGTTGGACCTCAGGGTCCACTTCATGAAACAGTACTTGTGACACCGGTTCTTCCTTCATACATCCAGACTGCTCTTTTGATGATGGGATTGGAGTGTGGACAGAACATGGAATTAGGTAACTATGATATCTTTCCACGAGGAGATTCAGTGCTTGTCTTTGCATCCTGGATAGATAGTACAGGTCGGGAAATGATCGAAAGGGTTGAAAGATTTATTTGGAATGTACCTGAAAGAAGAGAGATGCTACAAACACACTGGATATTTCTTGGTTCAAAGATCATAGGTGACCAATTCATGGCAGAGCTTGATCAGAACATCATACGCACTTACCACGATCCTTTTGCGATAATACATAGCCCTCTTATAACGATTACCGATGATACTTTTTATGAAGCCAATGAGAAGCTGATTCCACCAAACGGTACAAAAGCTCAGATAATTATCAAAGCATTTATGAAATAGAGGATAGTATGAAAAAAATAATCTTACTTTTAATTTGTTTTGTGTTTTTTTTCTCGACGGGTTATGCAAAAGTTGATCTGTCCCTGATTCATGAGATAGAGCATTCGATCAAGATCGGTTTACAGTGGTTGGTAACACAACAGGAAGAAAATGGCAGTTGGCAGCATTATCCTGCGATTACAGCACTTGCATTGATTTCAATATTGAATAGCAATCCAAATATCAGTTATGAATTCGAACCAGTTGATAAAGGATTGGGATTCTTGGCGAGTTGTGCAAAGCCAAATGGTGCAATCTATACAGATAACATGCCAAATTATAATACTTCCATCTGTCTTATGGCTTTTAAGGAAGCAAATGATCCCGAATATGCAGATATCATTGATAGGGCAGAGAAATACCTTTTGAATCTTCAAATTGATGAAGAGGAAGGATATTCAGCAGATAGTTTATACTATGGCGGAGTTGGGTACGGAGGAGATCAACGACCAGACCTGTCAAATCTGCAATGGGCTCTGGAAGCAATGCTGGAAAGAGAACCAATTACTTTTGATGCACCTAAAATAAACAAGAAGGAGATCACAAATCTTGATGAGAAAAAAGCCTTTTTTGAAAAGGCAATCGTTTTTCTCCAAAGATGCCAGAATCTTGAAGACTATAATCCAGAACCTTATTCGGGAAATGATGGGGGATTCATGTACGAACCTGGTAAAAGTAAAGCTGGGGGCTCCACTTCCTATGGAAATATGACCTATGCAGGATTGAAAAGCATGATCTATGCTAAACTGGAGAAGGATGATCCTCGTGTTCAGGCAGCATATAATTGGATTAGCAATAACTTTATCGTAGAAACAAATCCGGTACTTGGCAATCAGGGATTGTTCTACTATTACCTGATGATGGCAAAAGCTCTCACAGCGTATGATGCTGACATCATTGTTGGAGATGATGGTGTACGGCATGACTGGAGAAAGGAACTAGCAAATCAACTTATCAAAATTCAGAATGAAGAGGGCTGGTGGCAGAATGAAAATGGCAGATGGTGGGAGAATAACAAAGTGCTTGTAACAACATATTGTATAATTAGTCTTGAGGAGATTCTCAAGGATAATACATAATGAAAAATATCGAAGTGAAACAAGTAGATAATCCTACCTATGAAATAGATCCCAAGGTTTATAAACGTTTTGATGAACGCAAGAATGCATTTGGAAGAGTGATGTATGATAGCACTGCTCCTTTTTTCTACAAGGGCAACTATTGTAATGCTCCAAAAGTAATTCATGAAGGAAAAGATGCTAAAGGATACTCACGTATAGAACTCGCTCGGGCTTGTGCCTCATGGACTATTTTCAATCATTTTACAGGAGCTTTTTCCGCTGAGAAACTTGATAATGAGATTACGAAGCTTTCTGAACCACAGCTTCCAAGATATGAGATTGATGATATGGATAAGTTTACCTCACAGGTAAAAGAAACAGCAAGGAAGTTCGGTGCCTCTCTCGTGGGAGTATGTAAGTTGAATAGAAATTGGCTCTATGAGATAGACATGTATGGGAAACCTGTACAGATTCCTGATAGCTTTAAGCATGTGATTGTAATGGCTGTTCAAATGAACGATGACATTTTCAACTCCCCTGATTGGTCTGCAATAACATCGGGAGGAATATCATACTCTCAAATGGCTGCGCTTGCTGCATCTGTTGCCCAATTTTTGCGCCATCTTGGGTATAATGCTCTCTCCGCAGGGAATGACACTGCATTAAATATTCCGATGGCTATCGACGCTGGACTTGGAGAAATGGGTCGGAACGGTATGCTGGTAAATCCGAAGATAGGATCAACCTTGCGATTGTGCAAAATTTTTACAGATGCTCCACTAATTCCAGACAAGCCAATAGATTTTTCTTTACAATATATTTGCAGAAATTGTACTTTGTGCAGTGATGCTTGCAAGGTATCTGCTATTTCTTCTGATGCGGAACCTTCTTATAAAGTGAATAGTGTGTCGAATAATAATGGCATAAAACGCTGGGCTATCAATGCTGATAAATGTTATATGTTCTGGGTTGAGAACGGTGGTGGATGTTCAAGCTGTATCGCTGTGTGCCCGTTTTCGAAATGATAGAAATTTTAAGTGTAGATGAAATTTTAATGTCCTTAATAGGTGATCAAAAACGTTTATTTCTTTGTTAGGATTTATGATGAATTATTAAATAAAAGGAGTACAGAATGAAAAAGTTATTATTTTTTGTAGTAATTTTGCTCTTTTGCAGCCCTCTGTTCGCTGCAGTTGATAGCTTAGCTATTACTGATCCGTCAGAGGGATTTCCATCAGTGATCGAACCGAATATACTGGACACATTGGCAATCTCGTTCCAGGTTTATGATGAAACCGGTGCATATGTTACCGGACTGACCATGGATGATTTTACCATATCATTCGGTTCAGAAGCTTGTGAAAATGTCACTTTAGTAGAAGCAGCAAATGTCTATTCTCTTGAAGTTGTACCTTATGAATATGATGTTGAAGGATTATATGATATTGTCCTTACTTATGACGACGGATTGAAATTGTCAGTCTCTACAACTCTTATGTATGGAGTATTGTACACTTACAGTCCGTTAGTTGAAAATGGATTACTCTGGCTGAAGTATTATCAGAATTCAGATGGATCATGGAACTGGAATTCACAATCCCACAATCTCGGTATTACGGCACTCAGTCTTCAGGCATTCCTTGGTAGAGGGTATGATGTC
Source organism: Candidatus Cloacimonadota bacterium (assembly GCA_011043895.1). Lineage (GTDB taxonomy): Bacteria > Cloacimonadota > Cloacimonadia > JGIOTU-2 > JGIOTU-2 > Celaenobacter. The sequence goes on along the minus strand of DRBZ01000088.1, from coordinate 473 downwards.
GATGATCCTCTTCACGGCACTGTGGTCGAGAATGCAATTACTTTCATCCTTGCAAACCAGTGGAGCGGACCGTTCTATACCTATGCCAGCCATCTCATGTATGAGAACTGTATGGCGATCGTTGCACTTACTTCAGCGCTCAAGACAGCCCTGCCTGCTGATCTGGATTCGTTGATCACCAATGCGCTCCCTGTAGCTCTTGCGTATATCACAGATCCCGTTGTAGATACATGGGATAGGGTAAGCTGGCGTTACAATAGCGGATATACGAGCCAGGACGGCGGTGACATGTCCGTCAATCAGTGGGCGTATCTCGCACTCGAAGGAATGGAATATACTGACAAGGATATCTGGAACAAGAGTTATAATTATATGGATTATCACAAAGGTACGGATGGAACGGGTGCCTGGATAGGATATCAGAATTCGTGGACACGTCCTCGAGGAAATACCATGGCAGCGATCTGGGGACT
>DRBZ01000037.1 GCA_011043895.1 Candidatus Cloacimonadota bacterium | reverse complement strand
GTTCTGGTTCCTCAAATTCAGATCAATGTATATTGACGCCGAAGTAGAATCCGGACCCACATATTCTACAAAGGATCAGAAGGACAGGACTACGAAGATAGGAAACTTTCTTCGTAAAACTTCACTTGATGAACTTCCACAATTCTTTAATGTCCTGCGTGGAGATATGTCCTTAGTAGGTCCAAGACCAGAACGTCCATATTTTCATAATAAATTTGCAAAAGAAATACCAAATTGGAATGATCGCTTGTTAATGAAAGGTGGTATGACAGGCTGGGCTCAGGTAAACGGGCGAGCAGAACTCACTACTGAACCATACGAGAAACTGGCATACGATCTTTACTATATCGAGAACTGGTCATTACTTTTCGATATAAAAATAATGTTCAGGACAATTGCTGATGTCATCCAGCAGAAGAACGTCTATTAAAGTTAACCAAAAATTAATACATCAGAGAGGAAAACAATGGCTTTAGGTATTGCAATTATCAGGATCTTACTTGTTGCCCTTGCAATATTTCTGGGTTTCTTTTTCCTGCCAGATGTCGCACGATCTATTGATATTATACTTTTACTGGCAGTAGCTGTGATAGGTATACTCAGCTTTTTCAGTCATGTCGTATTTCACAAACAGGATGCAAAACGGTTGGGTTGGCAGACTGAGCGACCCGACTGGCAGTTCGAAGTCGGATTTGCGAATCTTGCAATCGGACTGGTTGCACTGGTTGCTTATATTTTGAGCTGGGGACTTACGACAAAAGCTTCTATCGTACTCATCTATGGACTCTACCTTCTACAGGCAGCTATCCTCCATACAATTCGTGCGATCCAGTATCACGACACCAATATTCAGCATCTCATTATGAGTGTCTTCAGTGCAATCATTTTTAGCGGATATCTTACGATATTTGGTATCATTGCGCTTATGAAGTGAACGCGTGAAGCGTATCATAGTCATAGGCACAAGCTGTTTGGGAAAAACAACGCTGGCATGCACACTATCTCGAATTTTAGCTATTCCACATATCGAACTTGATTCACTTTTCTGGAAGAAGAACTGGCAGATCGAAGAAAGGCATAAATTTCGGGAAAAAGTAGCACGGGTTGTTGAGCAGAGCACCTGGGTGATCGATGGGAATTTCAGCATTGTGCGTGATATTATCTGGAAATATGCAGACACGATCATCTGGCTGAACTACCCTTTTCCCCTGGTGTTTATTCAGGCATTGGCTCGGTCAATCAAACGTATTGTTACCAGAAAAAAACTCTTCAGTGATAATGTAGAAAGTTTCCGCCAGACCTTTTTCTCAAAGAATTCAATCCTCTACTGGATACTAGTTTCTCATTGGGATTATAAACGAACATACAACCGATTGCTAAAACATTTGGAGAAACAAGTGATCATTTTGAAGAGTAATCGAGAGAAGAATGAGTTTGTGAGAAAATTGATAAATCAATGTTTGAGAGATTAGAAATTAAGTAAGCAAGATTGGAATCACACTCTATACTATATAAAGTATCATTGTTATCCTTTAGGGAGTGAAACTACTGAAGGATCTCCAGAATAGTTGATAATCGTTCTAGCGAGATCCTTTGACTGGGCTCAGGGTGACAATCCTTTTTTGGGAAGTAATTCGCAGTAAAGTGTGAACCGCACCAAACCAGCCGGTTGCTTCTACCTCCTAGTCGTAATGCTCTGCATAATACTCAATCTGATCTGGAATATCACTCCCCTTATTTTTCATTTCTTTTAACTTGCATTACATGATATCCCTCATCCCTAAGGAGATCAACCAATCCTTCGTCCCCAGCCAGATGTCCTGAACCGACAATGATAAGATAATCTTTATTATCACCAATATATTCTATTATCTTATTGAGCCATGCATAGTTTCTGTCGAGTAAAAGAGACTGCCTGATTTCTGGATATTCGTAAAAACCTGCATTGATCAATTCATCCAGTTTTTCTAAATCTGCTGCCTTCCAAGCATCGACAAGATCAATAAAAGAAGTTTCCATCTCATCAAGCTCATCAATTGTCTTAAGTAAAAATTTCTCCTGAGCATCACCACCGAGAGATTCGAGCAGATCCATTTGATATTCCGGAGTTTCAAAACAAAGGATGGCTTTTCCTTCCTCTTTCGACTTGTTGAAGAAATATTTATCTACCCCGAATTTTGGATTGAATCCATATTGCTGAAGTTTGAGACTGAGCATCATGATTGCAAGGAACCAGGGTTCAAACTGTTGAAGCTGAGCAAGGGGTGTCCCAAATTCAAGCAAAGCTTTTCTTGTAATGTCATACGTTGAGTCGCTTACCATACTCTGGAAAGTCTCTCCATCAGGGCAAAATGCTTTGAGAACAGTATATTGCTGGAATTCAGATGTTTGTGTGCTGTCATAGTTTATTTCAAACACAACATTCTCTGCATCCTCAAAAGTCGTATAGAATTCATCGGGCAGAGGATAATCAGATTCCTGGAGGAAATGTATCGAACCCATGAGATATACGGTATTGCTATCGGATTCTACCTTCCAGATGCAGACATCTTCAATGATTTGGTTGACTTCAGAAAAAAGAAAACTGGATAAGCTAAAAACCAAAATAAGAATAAATATGAGCGTTTTATTCATGATACTCCTTAATAATTTCCATATAAAATCTATGATGGATAAGTCCTTTAAGTGTCAATATTCATATGATTAAAATTCCTTTTTAATTTGCCAAGAGATTTATCTCGTGGCTATTCATAAGTTATTCTATATGATTTAATCATCCTCCTTTGTGTTTGCATTTAACATGGATGTTCACAAACATGTGGTGACATCTTACACATAAAGATACGAACGACTAAGTTTTTATTCTATACCAATATTGATATTGCTCCTTAAAACCAAGTTTTTTATAGAGATGAAGTGCAATCGGGTTATCGAGCATTACCTGCAGGTATGAAGTGATAGCTCCTTTTGATTTTCCCCAATGCATAAGTGCAGTCACTATATAATAACCCAATCCTACTCCGCGATGTTCTTTATCAACGACTATGTCAAAAAGTCCAATATGATCATTCTGCTTCACACCAAGTCCGCATCCCACGATTTGATTGCTGATACGATAACTGGCGTACACTGCTTCCGGTACAATATTATTAAAAATTTTAAAATAGAACTTGGTTTTTTCTGTGTCAAATTCATTCAACTCAACAAAGGATCCTACCCACTCTTCTTCAAGCTTCTCTTGAATAATAATGTCAGGCTTTGTTTCAAAAACTGTTTTTTTCAGATCGCAGGTTTGTACGGATGTTTCTGCTTGTTTTATGTAACCTTTGTCAGAGAGAATATCATCAAGATCATGTGGAAATATTGCTGGGGTAATTTTAAATATAGGCGATAAGTTTTTCTTGTTATAGAGTTGCTCACAGAAGGATATCTTCTGTTTAATATCAATTCTCGAACCATATAACGGATTCACCGAGTTTGAACGTCGAGTTACACCCTGTGCAAAACGTAAAATCCAGCTATCGTAAAGCATGGTTTGCAGCGAAGGCCATGCATTCATGGAAATTTGTTCTAATGTGCGTATTTGATTCTTGTCCATTACTTTCCTAATAATAAAAAATGGTACACCCACAAGGACTCGAACCTTGGGCCCGCTGATTAAGAGTCAGCTGCTCTACCAACTGAGCTATGGGTGCACCTTGAAATATTATTTAATAAGTAGGAGTCTTTTTACTTCGGAATCGAAATTCTCTGTCAATAATTTATACAAATATATACCATTTGCAAGTTTGTTTCCTGCGCGGTCTCGCCCATTCCACTGGATGGAATGTGAATCATTGTCGAAAGTGAGTTCCTGTACGATCTGTCCTTTTATATTGTATATTTCAACCTTTGCTTTTTCAAAATGATACTTTCCGGGATTGTAGGAGATCACGGTAGAATGAGCAAAGGGATTTGGATAGTTCTGATACAGTACAAAGCTCTGGGTGGGATGATGGGATTCGACAGCGTAGGTCATATTATCTGCATAATTACCTGTACGCTGGATATTCCCTCGGTACATCGTCCACGGATGGAAGGAACCATGAGCATTTTTATAATCCCACATAGATACACCGGAGGTTGTTCCTGCAATAATCTCATAGTCACCATCCTGGTCAACATCATACAGAGCGATCGGTGAAGTTATTGAAGTAGGATTCTGCACAGGGAATGCTAAAAGCAATGATGCATCATAGTTATAAGCGAATATATTACCATCTACTGTAGCTGCAAAGATCTCAACTTCCCCATCACCATCGATATCTGCTGCGACAGGACTGGTTTTTGATGAATTTGTCATAGTATTTGGCCAATTTCCAATTGTGTTACCGTTTGCATCAAGAATGGCAAGTTGTCCACCCAGAGTAGTATATGCTACATTGAATGCACCATTATATGTCCTGCTGAATGCAATCAGGGGTGAGAAAACACTTGAGGAGATCGTATTATCTGCAATGATCACTCCGTTTCCGTTTATGATATACACCTTATCACTACTGTTGCCAAACGCAATATACTGGTCGTCAAATATGACAGGAGATGCCCAGATATGCGATTCTGTTTGCATGGGGAATCCATCGAGCATTTGTGCATTTGCATTAATAGCAAACAGTTTGCCGTCAGTTCCGCCGACCAGCAGGTCTACAACATCATCCTGATTCACATCTCCGACAGATACATCCGAACAAAGCGGCACGCCTGTAGTGTAAGGAAAATCACCAAAATCATTGCCGGTATAATCAATCACATACAGCATGCCATCAATACATGATACTATCGTTTCAAGATGATCATCCCCATTTACATCGTAGAGGGTCGGTGTCGTAATGATCTGTCCACATCCCTGATAGGAAAAAAGTTCAGATCCATCACTATTTATTGCATAGATCATACCGTTTCTGGTCGCAACTACAATTTCGAGCTCACCATCATTATCCACATCACCTGCAGCTAGGGATGCCCATACTTCCTCTTCAATATCAATCGGGAATCCAGGTTTTGTCTCTGCATTCGGAGTGATGGCATATATCTTTCCAAGTCTGTCAACCGTCACTACCTCTTGTTCACCATCATTATCGAAGTCAATCACGATTGGAGAGGATTTCACTTCTGCACCGAGATAGATCGGCCAGTTGTTCTGCACCAGTGACACTTCGAAAGTACCATAATAGGTTTTATTGAAGGGATAGGTTGCCGACTGATTCGCAGAGATCTGAAGCTTGAAATCAATTGCTTCATATCCGCAATCTTCTGCGACCGTAAAGGTAAAGGGATTTGCATAATTTGTTGCAGTAGCGCCGGGTGCTATGGAACCGAAATTCGCAGTATTATTCTGAATAATGATGTCATCATTCTCACATATGAGTTCTAGGATTACGTTTTCTGCAAGTTGCCAGTCCGGCATATTCTGCACTTCCACAACCATCTGGATATCTTCACCCGGATTGAGAATACCATCATTATCACCACTCAGATCATTATATTCGATATCAGAAACTTCAACGTAAGGGAATTCTCCATCCGTGACTATCAGTTCACAGCTGGGATCGCCAAACACAACAAGTTCGTAATAACACCACCGCATCCATGGATTATCAACGCTTCCGACAAGTGCGATTTTAGACCAATCGTTAGCTTTCCCAAGTGCACGAATATCTTCATCAAAAAGCGCATCAAAGAACGTTCTGTCATACTGTTGAGAGGTACCTTCAATGGATCCCGGAGAATACCATCCATAACGTGTGTTGCCAATAAACGCCATCGGTCCGTGTTCTGCGATTACAAGTCGCTCACCCACACATTCTGCCGAACCACTGGTTGGATTATCAAAGGCAGCAGGATAACAACCCTGGGTATAGATAAATCCGTATTCATCATTAATAAATGTATCCGGCGTGGTTGGGCTCATACCCATCAGAATACCGAAATTGGCATGTCCCATGTGGTTCATTATTCCCATTCCAGAATTTATCGCATCCTTCACAGCATTTCCTGAATACGTGCCATCACGTTGGTAAAGCGTATAAAAATGGTAATTATCTGTGGGAATTCTTGTGGCGACATCATCTTTGTAGTCACCACCCCATGTTAAAGGATTCCAATTGAGATTTTCCCCGACCATACATGCTTTTTCCAATGCTGGTTTGGGAATATCGGTATAATCCTTTATCTTGTTCAAAGCATTAATAAAATCTTGTGATGTGTCACCAGGAATTCTACCAACTGCAACTTCAGGATAGAAATCAGGGCTATCTTCCATCTCACCCCAGTGATTGTCGCCATCAGCATTCCAGCTTCCATCAAGACCTCCATAATAAAGATCTGAAGGAATGTATCCTATAGTGCCACCTGCTTGTACATAGAAGTTAACTCCGGGTACTATTTCATCATCTCCTCCAAGAAGCACATATTCCAATGGTGTGTCGGTTGCTGCCCATGTCGTATATGCGAGTATCAAAAAATTTCTGATCTTCTCCGCTTGATTAGTTCCTGCATAATTTGTATAGATATCTTCGACAGTATAGACCTCGGCGTTTGATCCGCGGTTTATCTTCCAGTCTTTAAAATCATTGAATTCTGGAAGGAAATTCTGTGAGGTTATGATGATATAGTCGTGTGGCTCACTGGGATCAACAAGATCATCACGATTAAAGTTTGTGACCTGCTTGCCTGCATAGGATAGTACCTCTTGGGGATTATCAACATATTGCTCAAGTGTCTGCATTGCTTTATGGTTCAAGACAAGCATATCTGATTGATAATCAGCCAATTCCTGATCATAATTAGTGTTTATCTGTAACGTCCAATTCGAAGCATATTCCACTGAACCAGAAGCTGGTATATAACGAATTGGATACACATTGATCAAAGCAATAGAAAATCCTTTGTACGTCTCTGTGCTGAGATGTCTTACTTCCTGCTGTGGATATGGATTGTATGACATGTAGATCGTTTCGTTTTGAGTTGTCGGATACATTTCACCAATGCTGGTGGGTTGAGGAGTAGGGGCAAAATCAATATAGGTTTCCACTGCAATAACTTCCCAGTCTGAATGCGTTACTTGTACAGAAACTACTTCCTGACCATAAGGTAGTAAAATTTTTGCACTATAAAAAGGGATCTCAGGCTCACCTGGAATTTGCTGGATAGTTATAAAATCTGTAATTACCTCATTATCCCTAACTATCGGCTTATCAAAGGAAAAGGTGATTTCTAATTCTGAAGCTTGAAGTGAAGAGAAAATCAACAATATTCCAATAATGAGAAGCACATACTTTTTCATGTAAACTCCAAAAAATATTATTTCTAATTAACTAATAAAATGTAAGAATAGGTCATTTCTTTGTCAAAGTTATCGAATTTAATGTGAGAGTATTTAAGAGTGAAAAAGTTTTGATTTCAGATATATTTTTGCTGCTTTTGAATAAAAGGAAATATGCTTCAGGAAATGTTTTTTTTTAATTCTTTGGAATAATATTCAGCTTTGTCTCTAAGTTCTTGTTCATCAATAGTGAGGAGTTTTCTGTTTTCCATGAGAAGCTTTCCATTGACGATCATATCTTTAACCGCATCGCTGTGCATGGTATAGACAAGGTGTGAGTAAACATTATACATGGGCATATTTTCCAAACGGTCCATATCAAGCATTATTATATCTGCCTTCTTTCCCTTTTCCAATGAACCTACCTCATTAAATTTATGAAAACCCTCAGCCGCATCTATAGTCGCCATTTTTACTACATCCTCAGCAGGTAGGAAAGTGGGATCATTATTGATCGCTTTATGCACTTTGGATGTTATGTCCATCTCGTCAAGAATACTCAAATTATTATTACTTGCGACGCCATCAGTCCCAAAGTTCACAATCACACCGTTTTTTCTATAACCATTGATTGGTGTAAATCCTGAAGAAAGTTTAAGATTGCATTCTGTGCAGATATTCACACTGGTCCCTCTTTCAGCAAGGATCCTTTGCTCTTTATCATCGATCCATACACCATGTGCTATGGAAACATCATCACCCAGGAATCCAATTGATTCAAGATAATGGATAGGGCGCATGGAATGTTCACGAATGCAGTCATCTACTTCCTTTTTTGTTTCAGATACATGTGTATGAATAAGCATTCCGTGTTCCCGTGCGACTTCCGCAGCATGAATGAGATTCTCTTTTGAACATGTATAGATCGCATGTGGCATAATCGCAAAATCGATAAGTTCGTTATCTTTATACTTTTCATGTCCTTCTACTGCATAACTGATCATACTGTCTGGAGTTTTATGGAATGCCATAGGAAAGTCGAGAATTCCTTCGCCAAGTATTGCTCGCAATCCTGCTTTTTTTACAGCACGAGCAGTTTCCTGTGAATAGAAATACATATCATTGAACATAGTCACACCATTCTTAATAAGTTCAGCACAGCCATGAAGAGCAGCATCATACACAAAATCTGCTTTAACGAACTTCTCTTCGGCAGGCCAGATGTATTTCTCAAGCCAATCCTGCAACACCAGATCATCAGCATATCCGCGGAAGTAGGTCATAGGGATGTGTGTATGCCCATTGATCAAACCAGGCATCACGATTTTGGATGTAGCATTAATTACCTTTTCGGATTGGAATTTTTGTGTAACATCTGTAGTTGAACCAATTGCCATGATCAAACCATTATGAATTGCAATTGCTGCATTTTGCAGAACTTCCATCTTTTTATTTAATGTTACTACGTAACCATTTGTGATAAGTATATCTACCCGCTGCATCTTCTCTCCAAATTTATAAATTTTTTATGATGTGATTAAGCTTGTCTCCCATAACATGAACACGCTTATTTTTATCAGTTCGCCAATCCTTGATAGTGTTCTTGGTAAGCAATGCGAAGTCTCCATTCTTATCTTTCTGGTTCGAACTCTTCAGACTATTTGCAAGTTTCTTCATAGAAACCCAGATCGTTTTAACACGTCGGTCATCAGCTTCTTTGAGTAATTCCTTTATGTATGGATAAACCTCAGCTGGTCGTACCCGTGCAATCTGTATCAATGTATGAGTGATCTTTTTCTGTACTTCCAGACTTTCATCATCAATGATCTTTGTTATAAATTCCATAACAAAATGTGGATCTTTTGTAGAAAAATTCTCCAGTCCATGGAATGAGAGCGAGCGTTTTCGTTCATCCTTACTTTCAATCCATTTAAGCATATTTGCTTTCATGATTTGCGGATAATCTTTCCAGAACTGGTCCATGATATTTTCAGCTTCCCATTTAATTGAGTCATAATAATTGCTGACGATCTCGATCATTTCCTCAGGTTTGTCTTTATAATAGTACAGGAAAAAGAACAGTGCAGTTGCCCGTTTTGCATAATTGCGGGAATCGAGCATATTTTTCATAATTTCAGCAAGTGCTTCTTTTTTATCTGAATTTGCAGCAGTCTTACCAATAATTTCTCGCCCAAAATAATTCTTACATGCAGCGAGTTCTTCGACTTTCTTCCTCCCCTTTTTTTCATTTTTCACAAGAAGTTCGACTGCTTCTTTCGTTTCCAATTGAAGTTCTTTTTCTTCTGCGTCAGTTAAACGTCCAATTTTGTTAACCATGATAATCCTTTCCAGGAATTGAATAGATTTCGTTAAATATTATATGAGATTCATTAAAAATGACAAATTACTTAACCATGTTCCTGATGGGATGTTTTTTTCTTCGCAATTTGTTTGGTTCCTAAAAACCAGAGTCAGAATATGTTGTCAAGAATTAATAAAAATTGCATGCATACCCCCAAAATTAATTAGAAGCATGACGCTTTTTAATAATGATACAAAATACAACCATACGAGAAACAAAAAATAGGATAGAATGATAATAACGCAAAATGCTGTCATATTGAGGTTCTTTACCGCGTCGAAGTAAAACGAAAACGGATCGAAGTGTGACAATATATCTTACAACCAAGTTGACAAATCTACATGCCTTCATAAAAAAGTTGCTAAGGAGTTAGCATGTCTAAAATCACACATGTCATCAAACGTAGTGGTGCACGGGTTATCTTCAGACCTTTGCGCATCACCAATGCTATATATCGTGCTGCAATTGCAGTTGGTGGTAGAGATAAAAAGCAGGCAGAACGATTGACCAAACAGGTCGTGGATATTGTCGAAAAGAAATTTTCCAAGGAAAATCCTCCGCATGTTGAAGAGATACAGGATATTGTGGAACAGGTACTCATAAAAAATGGACATGATAAAGTCGCGAAAGCATATATCCTTTATAGAAATGAACAAAACAGAAAACGTGAAGAACGAAATGTAAAGCTGTCACATCCCTCAATGACCATTCCATGGTCCAAACTCTGGGAGGTGCTTGATTGGGCAGTTTCACACGATCTTGATACCATTGCCAAGATGAACTCTCGCATCAAAAAAGGAGAATTTCCCCACATTGTACATGAATCCGAAAGTGCGTATGAGAATGACATCGACAGAGCTGCAGAACTTCTTCTTGAACGCCCAGATACGATCAAATTGGTATTGATAACAGGTCCTTCATCATCGGGAAAAACGACAACGACCATAAAACTCGAGCAGCGATTGGAAAAAAGGGGACTCAGCTTTGTGACCCTGAATGTGGACAACTACTTTTTCGATCTTGCGATGCATCCCAAAGATGAGTTTGGCGACTACGATTTTGAAACACCACAAGCTTTAGACCTTCCACTGATAAACGAGCATATATCACAACTCTGCGATGGCAAGGAAGTCACGATCCCCTTCTACGATTTCAAAACTGGAACGAGACATCTGAACCGAACAAAATTGCAACTCGAGAATCATCAAATCCTGCTTATCGACAGTCTGCATGGTTTATATCCACAAATGACGTCGGGAATCGAAGATGAAAGAAAATTCAAACTCTATCTCGAGCCACTCATGCAGATGAAAACCAAAAATGGAGATTTCATCCGCTGGACTGATCTACGTCTCATTCGACGTATGTTGAGGGATTCTTTATTTCGTGCTTATAAACCGCATCAGACGCTTGAGCACTGGCACTATGTTCGCAGCAGTGAAAAGCGTAACATTCTCCCCTATATCAACACAAGCGATTGCATTATCAATAGCGCAATGCCCTATGAGATAGCATTATATGCAGCCAGATTACTGAAAGATTTCCAGCAATGGGATAATAAATTCAAAAATGATCCTTTGAAAGAAGACGCGTACAAACGGGCACACAGGGCATTAAAATTTCTCTCCGAAGTCATTCCTGTTGCAGATGACTCATCAGTACCTGTACACTCGGTCTTACGTGAATTTATTGGTGGAAGTAAATTAAAATATTAGCTGTATAGCAAAGATGCTGATTTCTTGTGGAAATTACAGGGATACCCCCAAAAATTTGGAGGTGACTTCTGTGGATTACTATAGATAAAGGGTTTACGATATATTTTGGTTGGAAAATTACTTTCCAGTAAATCTGAAAATTTATCATAAAATACTTTTGTCACCCTGATCCGTCGTCTGGCGGAGAAGGGTCTCCCATACTTTGTGAATCATTGTTATGCTAGTACTTTGCAACGATATGCACCATCCCTCATCTTTTGTTAGTATTAGGTTGTTTTTGTGTAATAATGAAAAAGTGCCATGCCCCT
>DRBZ01000024.1 GCA_011043895.1 Candidatus Cloacimonadota bacterium | reverse complement strand
TACCGAATTCGTTTTCCCATTGAAACTGATTGGGATTATTTGGGTGATCTTACGAACTTTTCAACATCAAATTCTGCTGTAGTAAATCATCGTCCTTTAATATTTATTTATTGTACTTCAAATAATTTTATAGATGATGAAGTTGTTTATGACGTATCCTGTGTATCTGTTTATCCTAATCCTTTTTCACATACACTTACAATCTCATTTTCCACTCCTCATGGATATCTTCAAAATAGAAGACTTGAAATATACAATGTACAGGGGCAGTTAATAAGGAAATTAGATATTGGCAATGAAAATGAGATTAAATGGGATGGTAGGGATAGATATGGTAACTTCGTATGTAATGGACTCTATCTTATAAGGATAGAGCGTAAGGATGTTAACTTCATAAAAAAGGTACTTAAATTGTAGTAAATCCAAAAAACTAGGATAGGAGAAAAATGAAAAAAATAGTAATATTTATAGTAGTTCAATTTGCATCAATCGGAATCTTATACTCCAAAAAGGAGAATTAAAAATTGAATATTTCTCTGTAATCTATACCTGCCACGGCGGAATGAAATGAAGACGGGCGTGCTCTGTGTGAGTCTGGCAAGCTTTGCATTCCCGAAAAAATTGACATTGAAAAACCGCTCCCTTACCAAGCAGTTGTGAAAGAAAATAGCTCCTCAACACCAAAGGATGACCGATGACTAAAAAAACACCGGTCAAACATGTCGAAGACATCATCAATGCGGTTGTTGCGCTCTACCTGAATCTCGTTCGTTTCGATCGGAATGACATATCAAAAGAGTACATCGAAAAAATCTACAATATCATAAAATCTACTTTTGATCAGGAAGATATCCACATTCATCAAATTCAGCGTTTAATTGAAAATCCCCTTCCACTGAAACAGGCAGTGAACATAATAAAAAATGATCTTCGTTTTCCGGATAAGATCAAACTTTTGGTCAACCTGCTGCTCATCGCTCATGTTAATGAAGATTTTACTGTCATGGACCGGCTGGATATTCTGGAAGTGGTCGAGCAGCTCGAAGTCGATATCAAGCTTTACTCTCAGATCATCGACTTGCTGGAAGAGGAGCGGGATAATTTTGAGATATCACTCAAAGAATTTCTTGTGGATTATGATAAAAATCGTTTCACTAATTTTCTCCTTCTCGGAGAAGATCCCAATTGTGATATCCTTCTTGCCACCAAAAAACACGCTCCCTATCGTTTGATAATCTTAATAATAGAAGAACTTGTACTGGTTGGCACTTTTGAAAATGATACCTATCGCCTTGGATCAAATTTCCTTAAAACGGATACATTGTATAAGCTATCTCCTGATGAAGCATTGATTTTGAGGAACCATGCAAGCACAAATCCCGTTGAAATATCTTACTATGATGTGATGAAACTCTACCAGAACAAGATCAATGATGTGGGCAAGGTCATAAAATATACCAAAGAGAGTTTTGATGTTGATTTTCTTCAGGACAGGAACAAACTCCGCATTGAGATCTTTGATGGAAAGATCGCTCGTAACGGGCAGGTTCTGAGCGCTAAAGAGATGCACAACGTCTCAATCACCGACACCTTTATCATCAACGATATCATCGAGCTTTCACCGCTGGATATCCTTACAGAAAAACTCACCTTTACCCGGGATGAGAGAAAATTTGAAACACTGTTCCTGGAAAGTTACGAAGATTTTTTCCGTTTGAATGAACATAAAAGCCAGCAGGCGATGGTAAAAATTTCTTTTCGCAATGATCAATATTATGTTTCCCCTCTTGTAAAATCTCCACAGATATATCTTAATCATGGACTTCTCGCTCAGGAAGAAGAATTTGAGCTCTCGAAAGATGTGATCACGCTCGGGAAAACCACTATTCGTTTCAATAAATTTTTTGATATCCAGAAAGTTGAATTTGAAGTTGAAAGCATGAAGGTGACAAATCTGCATTATGCCTTTAAAGATGACGCACAAGTTGCGCTGGACGAGATAAATTTTTATGTAGATAGGGGCGAATTCCTTTCGATCATGGGACCCAGTGGAAGTGGCAAGACAACTCTACTGAAATGCCTTATTGGTGAGATCATTCCAGACACTGCATCTATTATTATTAATGACTATGACTTCTTTGAGAATTTTTCGTATTTTCAGAAATATATCGGGTATGTTCCGCAGGATGATCTGCTATTCAATAATCTTACTGTTTATGAAAATCTGTATTATTGCGGTCGTCTAAGATTACCTCACATTCGTGATTCCAGAGATCTCAATAAGCGAATTGATAACATTCTCATGCAGATGGGATTGTCTGAAAAAAAGAATCTCATTGTCGGTTCTATCATGGACAAGAAACTGAGTGGCGGTGAGCGCAAGCGTTTGAACATTGCCATCGAGCTTCTGGCAGATCCACTTATTATCATTCTTGATGAGCCAACCTCGGGACTTTCATCCAAAGATTCTGAAAAAATCATAGATATTTTAAACGAGCTTAAAGAACAGGGTAAATTAATCATAGCGACAATACATCAGCCCAATCCGGATATCTTTCAGAAATTTGATAAGGTTTTACTCATAGATAATTATGGATGCGAAGTTTTTTTCGGTGATACCGAAGAAGTATTTAACTATTTTAATGAGGAGATTGAGAAGATCAGTTACGGGCTTGGTAATCTCCTGAGAAAAAAAGAACTCAAAATGCCGGAATATCTCTTTGACATCATGCATTTCCCACTTCTGGATAGTGAGGGAAATCTCATCTACAAAGAAAATACTACAATGCAGGGAGCAAAGGAAGAGCAGAGAAGGTTTACTCCACAATACTGGAAATCGAAATTTGAAAAATACCAGCTCTATGAACTCATGCAAAAAAAAGCTCCAGAGAAATCCAAAGAAAAAGATGAGGTTGCTGTAAAGAGGATCTTTTCGAAAAAGATCAGCTTGAAAGATAATATCCTGCAATTCTACTATCTATTTGTCAGAAATTTGCTGAACAAGATCAAGAACAAGACAAACTTGATCGTCACTTTTTTTGCTGCACCTTTCCTTGCATTTCTCATTTCTGCTATCCTCAGATATGCACCACCTGGTTCTCATTACTCATTCTCATCAAATGTCAATATCAAGATTTTCATATTTATCTCGATCATTGTTTTTATTTTTCTCGGGCTTTCAAACAGTCTGGATGAGATCATATCAGAAAAAAGAATTCTTATTCGGGAGAAAAAATTGCGTATCAAAGCAGGATTGTTCCTGATCGTGAAGAATATCACACTCGCGATTTTTGCGTTCCTCCAGGCGATCCTTTATTTTGCACCCTCGAGCGTAATTCTTGAAATTCGAGGGGTTTTCTTTGTCTATGTGGGTTATCTTACACTTTCTGCATTCATTGGCTTTTCTCTGGGTCTCCTTGCGTCATCCCTCATCAAAGATAAGAAAGCAATGGTAAACATTCTACCGATAGTACTAATTCCACAGATGATCTTTGCCGGAGCGGTGATAGAATTTGAAGAAATGAACAGATCAGTAAAAGTTAACCCTGAGTCGGTCATACCTGAATTTTGTCATCTTATGCCGTCACGATGGCTCTTTGAAGGACTTTTCACAGCACAGGCACGTCTAAATCTATACAAACGAAAACTCTCAAAACTCAATGAGAAAGAAAAGCAACTTTTTGATAAAAAAAACAACAAAGAGATAAGTTCACGGCAGTTTAATAAAAAGATAAAAGCCGTCAGGGATTCAAAAGCAAAACTCCTTTTTAACAACAATCCAGACCGGTACATCAATGAGGATATCAACATTGCAGTATCGCGTATCGACGGACGATTCTTGAACAATCCCAGAAATCATTTCCTAAGCTCAAAGAAGATCTTATTTGGCAAAACATACAATACCTATAATGCCAATGTGGCAATCGTATTACTGTATGGATTGCTTATTAATATTATCACGTATTTCATCATACGCTTCAGATACAAATAGGATGATTATTCTTAGAATTATTGACAGCGAAATTATATGATTATGAATTGTAAAAACAGTGCTTTTATAGCTATGCAAAAAATGCGGGAGGAAGCATGAAAAGATTTATTTGTTTTGCACTTATAGCACTTATGGCATTTGTCGGTTGTACAAAAAAGGAGAAAGCTCCTGAAGAACAACCATCAGAAGGTGAAGTGGTTGTCAAGATCTATCATACTCAGCAGGTTCCATTTTCGATAATCCTTGATGACCTCTCAAAATTGAAAAATGTAAACTTCAATGACGTACTGAAAAACAGGACCAAACCCGAACCAAACACATTGCCAAAGGTTTCTTTTGATCTTGGTGCGGATGTAGCAGATGCCTTGATTGCGGTTCAAGCAAAAAACAAAGATGCACTTCTTAACATAACTAAGGAATTGGTGAATTTTGCAGAGATCCTCAATGTGAGTGAAGAATTCCTTCGTCTATCGGATTCTCTTAAGATCATGCTTGATAAAAATGACTGGTTGAAGATTGAACAAAAGATCGAGGATTATGAAGATGATGTTACAGCAGAGCTTTATAACCTTGAAAACTACGATTCTGTTATTCTCATTCAGTTTGGCGGATGGGTTCGCGGATTACAGAATGCTTCATTCCTCATTATGAACAATTTCGATCCCTCCTTCACAACAATCCTGGGCAACAAATCTGTAGTAAATGCCCTACTTCATGACCTTCCAAATATTTCTGATGAAGACCTGCTCGAGAAACCTTTCTATCAACAAGCCGTTATGAATGTTAGTAAGATCAAAGATATTATTTACTCATCCGAGACCCAATCCTATTCTCTGATGCAGGTGCAGGAATTGAACAAGCTATCTACAGAAATTGTAAATAACTTCAAATAAATATTTCCACAAAGGGGATTGCATTGCTGTCTCCTTTTATTATAGTACCATGAACCTTTTCAAGAGGAAAAACGATAACGAGCTGCTAAAGTATCTCGATGAAGATGAACTCGAACTCGTTGATCAAATCTCGATAAAAGAAACCTTTCAGACTGGTTCGTTTATTCTTGAAGAACGGCATAAAAACCGTGATATTTTTGTAATCATCAAAGGAGAAGTTTCTATTTGTATTCTTGATAAAGAAAAAAATGAACAGGAGATTACACGCTTGTATGCAGGAGGAACCTTTGGAGAAATTAATTTTATTATTCCTGTTCAGAGAACAGCTTACGTTAAAGCATTAAATGACGTCACTATAAAAAGATATCCGTATGATAAGCTTTTGGAGATAATGAAGGATAATTATGAGATATCAGCCAAGATATTTGCCGCATTGAATGATTCACTTGCCAAGAGAGTGGTTCGTACTACTCAGGATCTTGCCAGAGCAATAAATAAATCATAATACTCTGCTCCTAATCCAGTTTTTTACATCAAGCACGAAATTACAATTATAATAAATCGGATTAGCTGAATACTCGAAACTTGATTTTAGGGAGTAATAGCACACAGACAATTGCAGACTAAACTGATCCGGTAGTGGGCTGAAACGTTAACGCTGACGAGAAAATTGAATTATGAATATCAATTAACGAATGCAGATTTGAGATTTCTCTTCGGCTGAATTTGCTATATCACTACTTGGTCATTGCTTATCCTTTGCTTGTCATGGCGGAGCAAAGCGTAAATGGGTTGGATATTGTTTATTGATTTTTGGATATTCTAAAACTTCAGAGTAAATTCTGTTTTTACACCCGGTTCGGAAGCAACAGTAATCGTTCCTCCGTGTAGGCGCATGATCTGCCGTGAAAGACTCAGTCCGATTCCAGATCCATCCTTTTTTGTGGTGAAGAATGGAACAAATATCTTATCCAAGGAATCTGCGGGAATACCTGAGCCATTATCAATTACTTGAATAATTGTCTTTCCCCTCTCATTCTGAAATGCTTTGAGTTCGATTTCAGGCTTGTCTCCCCCTTGTACTCCCTGTAGTGCATTACGCAGCAAATTTATTACAACCTGCTGTAAGAGATCCTCATCTGCAGTGATTTCAAGACTTTGAGGATAAATAAAATGCTTGAAAAAGATACCATTCTCCTTCATCTCATCTTCCAGAAGAACAGTCACGTGGTTGAAGAGATTTTTTATCGGAAAAATTTTGAATGTTGGCTTGGGAATTCGTGTCAGATTCCTGTATGTTTCTACAAAATGTAACAAACCTGTACTTCTTCTATGTATAGTAGTAAGTGCTTCTCGAATATCTTGCTGCGTTTCTTCATCTACTTCTTTTCCATCTGGGTCCTTTTTTATCTCCTGCAAGATTGAATTTATGGTTGATGAAATTGATGCTATCGGCGCAATCGAGTTCATGATCTCATGTGTCAATACTCTGATAAGTTTCTGCCAAGCTTCCATTTCCTGCTCTTCAAGCTCATGCTGAATATTTTGTATGGAAACGAGTTTTATCACTCGCTCGTTAAGGGTAAATTCTGTCGCATAAATTGCTAGCTGGAGTAGCTCATCATTATCTTGTATCTTGATCAACGACTTTTCTTCTGATTTCAGACTGAGTATCTTATCAACAAGTTCACTACTAAATTCTTTGAGTAAAAGTATATTTCTGAGATTATGTATCCTGAAAAGTTTTCTTGCTGATTTGTTCATCATCTCTACTTTGCCGTTCTTTCGAAAAGCGATCAGTGCGATACCAATATGCTGAAGTACATTTTGGAGATAATGATACTGTTCCTCTTTTTCTTCACGGACTATTTTGAATTTTTCAATTACTTTATTGAATGCTTGCTTGAATTCGGTATAGCTCGAATGTTCCTTTTCAATCTTGAATGTACGGCTGAAATCTGAATATTGAATGGAATCCAGCAGGTTTGAGAGATCCCTGTTTGTCTTGTCTACATAATAGATCAAAGAAACGATCTCAATAACAATAATGAAGCCGACAAAAAGCAGTGTAATATGAAACTCAGTTGAAAAGTAAATAAAAAGTAAAGCAAAGATTGAGATGGAGAGCAGTAGTATTCTCAGGATAATATTTATCTTGAAATTATTAAAGATCATATTTCTCCAACCTTCTATAAAGGGAAGTACGGGTGATGCCAAGTTCTTTTGCAGCGTTTGAGATATTTCCACGATGCTTTTGAACTACCTGCCGTATCACAGATTTCTCAACATCATCGAGATTATATGTACCAAAGCAAATGGACTTACCTTCATCAGTTCTATTGGTAAGCAGAAAATCATCGGCATACAGCACAGGTGAATCACTCAGAATCACAGCCCGTTCTATCGCATGTTGCAGTTCTCTTACATTACCAGGCCATGGATAGAGTTCCAGTTTCTGAAAAGCTCTGTCATCGATATTTTTGATATTTTTATTATATTTCTTTGCGTAATTTATAAGGAAATGCTCGGCAAGTAAAGGTATGTCTTCTATTCGCTCACGCAACGGGGGCAGATAGATTTCTACGGTATTGATCCGATACAGAAGATCCTGACGGAATTTGTTATCTTTTACAAGGGCATGGATCTTCATATTGGTCGCACAGATCATGCGAACATCGATTGGAACAGGTTTATTGGAACCCACTCGAATGACCTGTTGTTTTTCGAGTGCAGTGAGCAACTTTGCCTGCATCTGTATTGATAGATTTCCTATTTCATCCAAGAAAAGTGTTCCACCGGATGCTATTTCGAAACGACCGACCCTATCTTTCTTAGCATCGGTAAACGCACCTCTGATATGTCCGAAAAGTTCGCTTTCAAAGAGGTTCTCATTAATTGATCCAAGATCGACGCTTATGAACACTTCATCTTTTCGCTTGGAATTTCTGTGGAGTGCTCGTGCAACTAGCTCTTTTCCGGTACCATTCTCGCCAAGTATCAGTACACTTGCATCAGTCTTAGCCACTTTTTGGATCGTTGTAAAAACTTTTTGCATGGATTCGGAAACACCGATAAAATCAATAAATGGTTGATCCAAAGCAGAGCTGAGTTCTTTTTGTTTCAGACGAAGATTTTCAGCTTCCACTTGAGATTTGCGAAGCCGTAGAGCTGTATTGATCGTTGCCAGTAACTTTTCATTCTGCCATGGTTTCAGCACAAAATCTGTTGCTCCAGACTTGATCGCTTTTACAGCTTTCTCTATATCTCCATACGCCGTAATAAAGATCACAAGAATGGTTGGATCATATTCCTTAATACGTTGCATCCAGTAATACCCCCCCTAAAAACTCTTTACTAAGCCCCAGCTTGGTAAAGCTTCAATTCCTGATTTAGTTCAAAGTCAAATCTTACAAACAAACTGGATTCCTGCTTTCACAGGAATGACAATC
The DNA here is from genome assembly GCA_011043895.1 of Candidatus Cloacimonadota bacterium. Taxonomy (GTDB): domain Bacteria; phylum Cloacimonadota; class Cloacimonadia; order JGIOTU-2; family JGIOTU-2; genus Celaenobacter. Next base: position 3,457 of record DRBZ01000024.1, on the reverse strand, counting down.
TTGAGTTTACCCAATACAATAAAATTTATTTGTTGAAAAATCTTTGTGGTTTAATTTGTATCAACATATTCCCTATCAACAAACAGACCAGCACCAGAACACTTACTCTAATCCCAAGTATCGGGAACAGAAGTACACCAATGATCAATCCTCCTACCATTGAACCAAGACTATCCAGAAAATAGAAGGTGCTTCCGCTTAGAATCTGCTCTTTCTGATACTTCACATCCAGGAGCTTAGCCAGAATACTCCCTTCAAGAAAAGCAAAGGTACTATTCAACAATAAATAGGCAATTCCTGGAAGCAGTGTATCAAACATTAACCAGATCGATCCTGCTAACACAAAATTTATCACATACAACCAGGAAATATTGATATTTATTTTCTTACGCAATACAAATCCAGCAGTCAATCCAATCATGAAAAGCGAAGTGAACAAAAATATCATGAAATAAATATTCCCGAACTGCATCTGAAAGAGATTGAGAAGCACAATCTGCATCACAAAGTTCACCAAACTTACCATAAATATCTGCATATCGGTACGCACTTCAGAGACCCTGTTCAGCTTAGATGCACCAAAGGATAATAAAAGGATGATGATACTACTTATCACAAAGATCAATCCAATATGCTTCTTCATCCAGGAAATCACAGAACTAATATTCATATCAAGAATACTCGTCCAGACAGATACTGCAGATAGATATGCTACGGGATTTGAAATTGTGTTCAGCTCTCCTTTGCCTGAGACTTCTTCGATGAACTGATGAATTCGTAGCTTATTACAACGTTCGAAAATAATCGCATCAGTAAACCATTGTGATTGATAATTCTTTGAACGTAATTGCAGTTCTTTCACATCATTGGTCAGCAAATCTGCATTACTTCCAATGAAGATATTTTTTTCGGATGGTATCACGATCTCAAAAGAAAAAACCATTGAAAAGGTTTTCCAGACTGAGGCATTCATCTGGGCAATTTCAGGTGTCATGAAGTTTGAACCGCTGCTTAGTGTCATAGCCATCAGTGATGAATTATCTGCAAAGCGCTTTTGTGCAAGTTGAAAAAAATTGAGTGTATAATATCTATTAAGCAGCAATGAGGTTGGATCGGGCACATCGATAAAAATAACATCATAGCTGGTTTTCATTTTTCTTAAATAATGGATAGGATCGTCCCTGATGTACTGCACATCCGGATGATGGGGAGCAAAGGCGATCATATTTTTATCAAGCTCGAGATAGTCTATCCGTTCGATATTTTCGTATCGAGTGAGTGCAGAGACAAAACCATTCAGCATCCCTCCAACCATGAGAATTGTTTCTGCATTCGGCTTCTGCAGCATTACGAAATTAACCATTTGTGCTGCATAGGATTCATTATCTGTATGGGCAAAAAGCTCACCGTTCCAGAAATAATCAAGCTGATCATTTGCCTTTGTCACATCGAGTCTGCCGTATTTTGAATCTCGAGAAAACTGAAGTTTTTGGGGATGATACTTATCTGCATAATAATTCATGAACACATCTTCAGCAAAGAATCCAGCAATAAGAAAGATCACTATTAGAATGAAGAGATATCTCTTTCCCGATACTATGAAAAGTATGATAACATTTATCATTCCAACCAGAAGGAGTAATAGAATGTGGGGCAGAAACAGGATCCCAAGCGCAAATAGTATACCCCCTAACACAATGCCGATGCTTTCAAAAATATATCCCGCATGCACTGGTTCTTTTATCTCCTTGATATATGAACAAAGAAGGGGAAATAATGCACCGAGAACAAGACATCCCGGACTGAGAATTACAAGGGCGATCAGGAAGATATTTCCGATACTGAAAATCTGACCTGATACGATTGTCGATGCGCTTCCCAGCAGTCGAATCCCGAAGAACTGCAAAAGCAATAGAATTGAGAGTAACAGGAATCCAGGTGTAATACATTTCTTCAAATTAGTTTTTTGTATGAAAAATCTACTAAGCCAGCTTCCAACAGCAATCATGAATAACCAAAGCGAGAGATAAATAGAAAAAACGATCTCGTTTCCCTGCACTTCAATGAGGAGTTCTCGCAGAAGCACCGTTTGTCCGATAAGGGATGAAATGCCCAGCGCAATGAAGAGTACCAATTTCTTACGCATATTCGAGCTTATTCAAATTCCCCAAAGATCTTATAATCACAGAAGTCACATTTCCCATCTGTTATATGCATTTCCTGAACCGTAAATCCGTAGCGATCTATGATCTTCTTTCCACAATGTGGGCAGTAGGTATCTTCGGATGCGCTGATGATATTTCCAAGATAGACATATTTCATTCCAACATCTTTTGCAATATCATACGCCATTTCAAGAGTTTTGACAGGAGTTGGTGGTCGGTTTGTCAGTTTGAATTGTGGTGAAAAGCGTGAAAAGTGAAGCGGGTGTTCTGTGCCGATATATTCTTTCAGCCATTCACACATATCGCTAATCATTTCAGGATCATCATTAGCATCGGGTATCACAAGATTTGTAATCTCAAAATAAAGCCCTTCCTCTTTACAGATCTCAATCGTTCTAAGCACTGGAGCAAGTGAGCCAGTTGTATAGGTTGAATAGAAATCTTCGGAATATCCTTTCAAGTCTATATTCGCTGCATCGAGATATGAAATGAGTTCTCGGAGTGGTTCTTCATTTATGTAGCCGCAGGTCACCCACACTGTTTTGATGTCATTTTTGTGGGCACATTTTGCAATATCTATCATATATTCATAAAATACCGTGGGTTCTGTGTATGTGAATGCAATACTTTTACAGTTATATTCCTTAGCCATTTCTATGATCTGTTCCGGTGTTACTTCATACGATCGCACTTCATCTGGATTTGATTGAGAGATCGTCCAATTCTGGCAAAAGTTACAGCGCATATTGCACCCAACGGTAGCCAGTGAGAGAATTGTAGTTCCAGGATAAAAATGATAGAGGGGCTTTTTCTCGATCGGGTCAATATTTATAGAAACCGGCTTATTGTACACCAGAGAATAGAGTGTTCCGTTGATATTCTGTCGAACTCGGCATATACCGGTTGCTCCTTCGGGTAGTACACATCTGTTCGGACAAAGTACACAACGAACAGCATCATTATCCAGTTTCTCATAAAATTCAGCTTCTCTGGGTGATTTAACATCATTTGAAGAAGCTATAAGCAAAAATGCTAAAGATATTAATATTGTAATTTCAGTCAGCTTTCTCATAAATCCATTGGATATACTTGAATTGTTGTGTCAATAAAATATCACTATTCATTTTAAAAATGGATCTTACTAATCTAAATAGTCGATCCTGAAAAACTCTATTTTTGAGCATTAGATTAATCGCCCATGAAAAATGATAAACCTTGCGAATGGTCAAACGGCCTTCGCAATGGTTTGCAGGCAAAGCAAAGCTGACGAAAATTATTGAATAGTTAAATAT
>DRBZ01000020.1 GCA_011043895.1 Candidatus Cloacimonadota bacterium | reverse complement strand
TATTAGGTTGTTTTTGTGTAATAATGAAAAAGTCCCATGCCCCTGAAAAATTTTGGGGTATGCATGCATAATCCATAAATATTTGACAAGAAAGCATCTGTTTCATCTTTTTAGTTCTTGCTTTATGAATATAATTAATATATGTGAACAGGGAAGAAAGTTACAGGGTCCACGGAAGATGGACTACGCAAAGTTGTGTACACTCATAGTAACACAAGATACATTTTACAAGGCATTTATGAAGAATCGTAAATGCCTTTTTTTGTTTCCCCAATTTTTTACAAATTTCGCAGGAGAGAAGCATGCTTAAAGAACTCACCATTTTGAAACAACTACAGGATTTGGATGATAATATCCTACGAAACAAAAAAGAGATAGATCGACTACCAAAAATCGTGCAAGACCTTCATGAGAAATACAGCTCAGAAAAGGAATCAGTAAAAAATATTACCCAGCGTTTGGAACAAAACCTTGCATCTCAGAGGAAATTGGAGCTTGACATTTCATCCAACAATCAAGATATTAATAAGTACGAAAATCAATTACTTTCAGTCAAGACAAACAAGGAATACAAAGCGCTGAATTCAGAGATAACTCACAGAAAAGAACGTAATGTAGAGATTGAAGAGAAGCTGATAGAGTTCATGGAAGAAGAGTCGGTCCTTCGTGAAGAGAAGAACAAGTTTGAAGAGCTCTATCAAAAGGATCAAAAGCTCTTTGAAGAAGAAAAAGCAAAGATTGATAAGCAGATTCAGGAACTTGAAAAAAAAGTTTCTACACTTGAAGCTGAAAAAGATAATCTTGCCAAAGAAATTCCTGAATTGTTATATCGTAAATATCAAAGGTTGATCGAACATAATAATGGCAAAGCAGTTGCTACACTTCTTAAGAACGGAACCTGTTCAGGGTGCCATTTCACTGTTCGACCGCAGATAATGGTTGAAGTATCCAAAGGTGACAAGATCATCATCTGCGAAAATTGTTCGAGAATAATAGTCGCACCAGAATAAACTAAAGAGAATGAGACGATCGTCCCGATATATCGGGGAGGAAAGTCCGAACACCAGGAGCGAGATACTACGTAACACGTAGTTCCAGCGATGGAAAGATAGTGCCACAGAAAACAAACCGTCCCGACTTGTCGGGGTAAGGGTGAAAAGGTGGTGTAAGAGACCACCAGTGCTCGTGGTAACATGGGTAGCTCGGTAAACCTTATTGGTGCAAGGTCAAATAGAAGAGAAATTCGCTTGTAGCGGATACGAAGCGCTCCCTTCGTCATACTCTCGGGTAGACCGCAAAATCCGGTCTCAGAAGGTACTGAGAGTACTTCTTGCAAGTGCGCTGTGAAGCCCGGATCAGATAAATGATCGTCATCCTGATCTGTTACTTCAGGATACAGAATTCGGCTTACCATTCTCTTTAGTTTATTGAAGGTGCAGGAGTGTGTATGAGAAAGAAATGGATTAGAGAAGCTGGCAAAGTAAACAAGGAACTCGTAAACAGATTAGTAGAAGCGATTGGCTGTCCACAGGTGATTGCACGATTGTTGTTACAATATGATATAGATACCCCCGAAAAAGCTGAGATTTTCTTTAATCCTTCCATCGAAGATCTGCATGATCCCTATATCTTTCGAGATATGCAGAAAGCTGTGGAAAGGATCAATCTAGCTATCCAAAGGAATGAAAAGATAATAATCTACGGTGATTATGATGTGGATGGAACAACAGCAACTTCGATATTATTAATGGGATTAAGTGAACTTGGTGCAAATGTGGAATTCTATATCCCGAATCGAATGATAGAAGGCTACGGTCTCTCAATCACTGGCAATAAAGCAATTGAAACAATGAACGCTGATCTTGTTATCACTGTGGATTGTGGAATTAATGCAGTTGATGAGATCAATGATTTAAATGAAAACGGTATCGATGTGATTGTTACAGACCATCACACACCCAAAGAGACCCTTCCTGAAGCGTATGCTATTATTGATCCAAAGCTGAAAGATTCAAAATATCCCTATTCCGAACTCTCAGGAGCAGGAATTGCACTTAAATTACTCACTGGTCTTTTCAAATACCTTGGCAAAGATAAACACGATGTTACTGAGAGATACTGTGATCTTGCAGGATTAGGAACGATTGCAGATATTGTTCCCCTTACCGGAGAAAACAGGATCATCGCACGGCTTGGCATCGAACGTTTGCAACAAAGAAAAAATATTGGGATTAACTATCTTCTTAATCTTTCAGGATTAAAGAAATTGCAGATCAAATCAAGTGATATTGTTTTCAAACTTGCTCCTAGGATAAATGCTGCTGGACGCATGGGAAGTGCAGACAGAGCAGTTGAACTCATGACCGCTACAAGCCCTGATCTGGCTAAAAAACTCGCCCTCTCTATCGATTCAGAAAACTTTAAACGTCAGAAGATCGATCAGGAAACCTTTCGCACAGCATGCAACATGATCGAAGCTAAATATCCGAATATGAATGAGACCTATTTTATTGTTCTCGCTGCTGAGGATTGGCATCCTGGAGTGATCGGAATAGTTGCATCAAAGATTGTCGAAAAGTACAATAGGCCAACGATCCTTATTACGTTATCCGAAGGTGAAGGGAGTGGCTCTGGCAGAAGTATCCAGAATTTTGATATTTTTGAATGCCTTAGTAAATATCAAGATTATCTTATAAGTTTCGGTGGTCACAAATATGCAGCTGGGCTCACCATACTGCCGGAATATATTGATCTACTGGAAAAAAAACTCAATGAGTATGCGCGAGATCGTCTATCAGTACAGGAAATACAACCACAGATATCAGTGATCGATGAGATAAACCTGCAAGATATTGACGAGGAATTGATAAAGTGGCTCAAGATGTTTGCTCCTTTCGGACCGGGTAATATGAATCCCATTTTCATGAGTACAGATGTAATGGTAGTGGGTTATCCCTATACTGTGGGCATGAACCATCTCAAAATTAAAGGCAAACAAAAGGAAAAAACTCTGGACATGATCGGCTTTAATATGGGAGACCTCGTTCCTTTCCTAAAGAAGGGATCCAAGATAGACATTGCTTATTCACTTGAAGAAAACAACTGGCAAAACATCTCTAAAATACAAGGCAAACTGAAGGACATCCGCCCCACAGAATGAAAATGTTTGTACGCAGATGATAGAGAGTATAGAGAGTATGAAGAAAAGCATGTATAAACAGATTGTTTCAAGATCGTACTTATTTATCTTGTTTGTCTGTATATCATTGCCAATTCTATTATTCACAAGTTGCTCTCAAATGAGTATTTCTGAAAAAACTCCATTTCCCAATTCAGTATCTTATATGAAAACCATCCATCTTCCTATTTCACCACGGAAGATCCGTTATTGCTCTTATACGAATACTTTTCTTGCGATTGATGATATAAAAAACTATATTTACCGTATTGACATACAGGGTAAGATTACTCAACGGATCGGTGAATTCGGTTTTGAGAAAGGGCAGTTTGTACATATTTCAGATATTGCTGTTAATGACTTTGGCAACATCTTTGTAGTTGATGACGTAGAAAATCTCATTATTCAGTTTGATGAGTTGGGGCAATATGTAAATTCTTTCGAACCAATGGATGTGTCAGAACCGGAATTAATTGCAGTTCAAAATACTGGAGAAATTCTTGTATATGACAGCAATGCCAACCAGGTTGTTTGTTTCAGCAGAGCTAATAATATACGTTTTCGGTTTGGTAAATTCGAACTGGTTGATCCTTTCAAAATTGCTCCATCTATGAACGTGAACTATATTGCAGATCATGGAACGAATTCTGTATTCTTGATCGATACATTCGGTGGATTACTCAGTGAGATTAATGTTGAATATCCGCTTATAGATATAAGTACATCCAAAAGTATTTATTTTATAATCGATAACCGAACAAACCTGTTTATAGCTCGAAAAACTTCTGATCAATTACTCGAACTTGGACCTCTAAATATTCTTGCTCCATTAAAGAATATTAAAGCAATCGTTGCATTACAATCTCAAATAGCAGTACTTGACTCAACTACATTAGTTATCTTCCAACTGGTTACTAATTAGGTACATAATAGTTTTTTCTTAAGAAATACTTTACAAACTTTCCAATTCAATAAATGAGTTGTACAAATATTTTTTCGAAAGAAGTATATTAAAAAATCATGAGAAATTTTTTGCTTGTCTTTCTTTCAGCCCTGCTTTTCGGGCTTGCATTTATTCAAATAGGTGTGGGATTTCTGAGCTTCTTCGCCTTCATCCCCTATCTTTATTTCATCACAACTTCAAAACCCAAGCAGGCTTTTTTCTACGGATTTCTTTTTGGTTTTTTTGTAACACTTATCACTCTCTACGGAGTCTATAATGTTAAGCTCATTGCCTTTATTGGATTAATAATTGCACTTCCGCTATACTTTGCGATATTTTCCAGCTTCCTTCGGAAAGTATATTCAAGTTTTCCCAAAGTGTTCATCTGGATCTTCCCGATATTATGGATTGGAATGGAATATCTCATGACACTTGGATCTTTGAATTTCCCATGGTTAAATGCAGGATATTGTCTCTCCAAATACTATTTGCTAATACAGGCAGCAGATATCTTTGGTATATATGGACTTAGTATTCTTGTGATGTACACAAATGTCCTACTTTTTCAGGTTTTACATGGGAAAAAGAAATCATTTTATGCAATCTTTATTATTCTAATCCTTTGGTTTGGATATGGTATACTCAGGGACAAGACAATAGAACTCGAACGCACAGGTTTAAAAATCGGTGTTATACAATTGAACGTACAGCAGGAAGACAAATGGAAGCCGGAAAATCTCGAATCCACTGTCGCAGATTATGAAAATCAGATAAGAATACTTTCACAGGTGAATGAGGTAGATCTCATCATCCTTCCTGAATCAGCAATTCCCACCTATGTGCTCCATGAGCCGAAATACAAAAATGCTCTCAGAGAATTTGCAAAAGAAAACAAGGTAAATATTATCTTCGGATTCCCGGATTATAAGGTTGAAATACAAAATAACAAACCTACGTACAAGTTTTACAATAGCGCGACTCTGATAGATACATCAGGTGATTTTCAGGTAAAATATAACAAGATCAGACTGGTTCCATTTGGTGAGAGAATTCCATTACTGAACACCTTTCCCATTCTCAGAAAATTACAATTTGGGCAAGCAAATTTTGAATTCGGCACAGAATACCCTCTATATACAATTGATAGTCTCAAATTCTCAACTTTGATTTGCTTCGAGGGAGTGTTTCCAGAGCTTTCGAGAAACTATGCAAAAAAAGGTGCCAATGTACTGGTGGTTATAACAAATGATGCTTGGTTTAAAAGAACCCGTCTCCCTTATGAGCACGCCAATAATACGAAAATTCGCGCAATTGAAACTCGTCTTCCACTCATTCGAGCTGCAAATACCGGCATCTCGTATGTATTTAATCCTAAAGGGAAGGTTGTGATTTCTACAGATATTTTTGAGAAGATCAATATAACAAGTATGCTGAATAAAAAAGCATCGAGCAAGCCAACTTTCTTTGTAACGGTAGGTTATATTTTCCCAATCCTATGTTTCTGGTTCAGCATTATTATCATAATTATTTCCATAATTTTACCTATATTTATAATGAAAAGAGTATGATGAAAATGAATAAAAAGAAGACCAAATACTATTACACAATGAGTGAGGTTTGTAATATTATTGGTGTAAAAGCTCATGTGATAAGATTCTGGGAAACCCAGTTCCCACAACTAAATCCGAGCAGACGTGGTGGTTCGAACAGGCGTTTTACGCAAAAAGATATTCAGCTTTTGAAGAAGATACAATATTTGCTTTACGAGAAGAAATTTACTATTCAGGGAGCTAAAAAAGCACTCAGGAATGTTGAAGATATTTCAACCAAAGAAAATGTACAAATCGACATGGAGAGTTATGAAACCAAACGGGCATTACATCGATTGAGAAATCAGCTAACTGAACTAAAGACTATGACAAATAATTTCGTACGACAAACAAGAGAAAAGGATAATGACTAAGCAACGTCAGGGCTGTGGCTGGGCTCCAAATCATATCACAGGTTTTTTCTTTCCAAAAATGGATGCAGATCCGATGAAAAGTAGCTCTCTTGGGGCTGGCATTAACCTTTTAAAAGGAACAAAAACGGCTGTCCAGCTTAATCCAGGAATTGAAGATTTCAAAATCATGATCAATGATCAGATTTCAAACGCAGAGATCTCCCGATGGATACTGCGAAAATTTCTGGAAAAATTTGATAGTCATGATTATTCAGTGCAGGTCTCTCATTCCATTGAAATGCCTATTAGCGCTGGATTTGGTACAAGCGGTAGCGGCGCTTTAAGTCTTGTGCTGGCATTGAAGGATGCATTGGATATAGATACTCCAAATGAGGAATGTTATACACTCGCGCATATCGCTGATACCGAGAACAAAGGTGGTCTTGGAACAGTTATGGCAGAAATAGCAGGTGGATTTGAAGTACGAGTAGATTTCGGTGGACCGGGAGTTGGTAAAGTCGAATCCATTCCGATTGACCGGGATTTCCAGGTTATCATTCTCTATTTTGGACCTTTTGATACAAAAAAAGCCCTCTCAGATAAAAGCCTGATTGATAACATTCTCAAATATGGTCAAACATGCACTGATGAACTTCTCAAAGATCCGTCTATTGAAAGATTCCTTGAACTTTCTCAGTGGTTTGTGAACAAGATTGAAGCTGCATCAAATAATGTAAAAAAAATCATTAAGAAAATGAGTAAAAATGGATATATTTGTAGTATGCCGTTATTCGGAGAAAGTGTTTTCAGCATACAACCAAAAAAAAGAGCAGCAGAACTATCCAGACTTTTACAAGAATACGGCACAGTCATAATCTCAGATATTAGTACTGAAGGACCACATATATGTTAATAGAAGTTCCAGATTCCCATCCCAGAGCTGCTTCACTGAGAATTCGAGAAAAACTCATCGATGGATTCGATAAAGGACTTGTTGCGAAAGCAGGTTTGATCGCACATGGCAGAGGTGAATGCTTCGATTATCTTATCGGAGAGAAAACACAACCTTTTGCAGAAAAGGCAACAGAAGCTGCTTGTGCCATGATCATTCTGGCAGAGCATCCTGTTCTTTCAATTAACGGAAATGTTGCTGCTCTCTGTCCCGAAGATTGTGTTACCTTAAGCATCGTTTCCGGAGCACCCCTTGAGATCAATCTTTTCTATCGAACAAAGGAGCGTGAAGATGCCCTGTTGAAGCATATGCTGAATCATGGAGCAGATGAAGTACTTGGTGTTGGTGATGACGAAACCGTGCAGATCGAAGAACTGCAAAGCAAACGTAGAATCGTTTCAAAAAAAGGAATATATCGTGCTGATGTTGTGTTTGTTCCCCTCGAAGATGGTGATCGAACAGAAGCATTGGTAGAAACTGGCAAAAAAGTTATTACTGTTGATTTAAATCCCCTATCAAGAACTGCACAAAAAGCTCAGATCACTATCATTGACAATATTGTACGAACGATTCCACTTATAACTGAGATGCTTAAGAACATGAAAAAACTTCCTAAAAATACTCTTCAGAATATACTTCATAATTATGATAATCAGAAGACATTACAAGAAACATTGAGTTTTATTATGCAAAGACTTAAGGAGCTTAGATGAATATTATCATAATCGGGGCTGGAGCAATAGGAACCTATTTGTCTGCTGCGATTTCGCGGGAATATAATGTAACCCTCGTTGGCAAAAAAGAGCATGGTCTTAAAGAGCATTTCAAGGTCATTCAAAAAAATGGTATACTGCTCTCAGGATTTCAGACCTTAATGAGCAAGGTGCTTACTACACGTGAGTTGAAAGAAATTCCTGAGAATTCACTTATAATTGTAGCAACCAAAGCGTATGATGTCAGAACTGTCTTTGAACAGATAAAAGGAATTGAGAAAAAAGATACAATCTTCCTACTTATTCAAAACGGAATTGGAGTCAAAGAAGAGGTGAAGGATATACTCCCAAACGAGATCATTCGTGCGGTAACCGGTATCGGTGCAGAGATAGTGCGTCCTGGTGAAGTTCGTACTTCCCGGGGAAAGGTTGTGCTGGAGAATACTCCATCAGCCCAGCGAGTAGGTAAGATATTTGAGACAGTCGAATTCGACACGCACATTTCAAATAATATCAAAATGGAAGAATGGCTTAAACTCTCCATCAATGCCTTTGTGAATCCTCTTACAACTTTGCTGCGGGTTCGTTCTCATATGCTCTCAAAGCCGGAACTCAGAGATCTGATCGAAAAGTTGATCGACGAAGTATTGACTGTTGCAAAGAAGGAAGGATTCGCAGTGCCCAGAGAAAAAGTCCTCAAAACTATTTCCCGTCTCGATCAATATCATAATTACTCATCAATGTATCAGGATATCAAAAAAGGTAAAAAAACTGAACTTGATTACATCACCGGTGCTATCATACAGCTGGCAAAAAAACATTCTGTTCCTGTTCCTTATAATGAATTTCTCTACGCTTCGATAAAATACTTGGAAAAATATGGTTACTGAGAAAATGATAAAATTTTAATTTCTAATAAAATCCAAATGAATACAATAAAAACCACGAGATACAAAAAAAAACGAAAAATTATGTACACCTGTCCTACATGCAAATGCAGGAATAAATTTTTGTTCCTAATTAATCATGATTTTTTTGAACTTTTTAGTATGAAATTATTAGGTTTATGAATATAGAAGAAATAAAAAAATTTAAGAAAAATGAAAAACTCGTCATGCTAACCTGTTATGATTTTCAGATGGCAAAGATATTTTCATCTGTTGGTGTCGATCTCATTCTTGTTGGTGATAGTCTCGGCATGGTTTTTCAGGGTGATTCGACAACAAAGAATGTAACTATGGAGCAAATGCTCTATCATGTAGAAGCAGTCGCAAAGGGAGCTAAAAGCATTCCAATTGTAGGTGATATGCCCATTCATTCCTATTCTACAAAAGAAATAGCACTGGAAAATGCACAGCGATTTATTAATGCTGGAGCTGATGCAATTAAACTTGAGGGCTATTTTCCTGAAACTATCAACTATCTTGTCAAAAATGGTATTCCTGTGCAGGGACATATCGGACTGCTTCCTCAAACCTATGAATCCTTTAAGGTTGTTGGAAGAAAAAAAGAAGATCACGATCGGTTATTAAAAGAAGCAAAGGAGATCGAGCAGGCAGGTGCTTTTACTCTTGTGCTCGAATCAATACCAGAGCAGCTCGGAAAAGAGATTTCAGAATTAGTAGCCATACCCACTATCGGCATAGGTGCAGGTAGATTCTGCGATGGACAGGTGCTTGTGATCAACGATCTGCTGGGAATGGATCCTGATTTTCATCCAAAATTCGTCAAGCGATATGCTAATCTCTTTGAGATCATAGCACATGCAGTTAGTCAGTATAAGAAAGAAGTAAAAGAAGGCAACTATCCGCAAAAGGAACAGGTCTATGAATAGAAACTCACTCTCAAAAAACGATATACTCAAACGCATTCGATCTGCTCTGAAAAATGATAAATCCTATAAAAAAGGAAATGTCATCAGCACTATGTGTACATATCCAGATGAATTTGCACAGCAACTTTTTTCTGAATTCATAGCCCGAAATATTGGTGATACGAATCTGTTTCCTGGTGTCGTCGCATTAGAAAAAGAAGTTATCTCCATGCTTGGAAAGCTACTCCATAATGAGACTGCTTATGGCAATATTGTAACAGGTGGTACTGAGGCTAATTTCCTTGCACTATGGGCTTATCGAGAACTTTCTGGAAAACATACGATAATTGTACCGAAAACCGCACATTTTTCTCTGTATAAAAGCGCAAATATTTTACATCTAAATATAAAAACTGTCAGGGTTACAGAAAATAGACAGGTGGACATAGCAGAGGTTCAAAAAGCAATTGATGACGATACTTTCTGTATAGTCGGCATTGCAGGCACGACAGAACTGGGCGTGATTGATCCAATTGCTGAGCTTTCAGAACTTTGCATAAAACACAACCTCTATCTCCACATCGATGCAGCATTTGGTGGCTTTGTGATTCCGTTTATGAAGGACATGAACTATGATGTTGCTGATTTCGATTTCGTACTTCCCGGTGTAAGCTCGATCACCATCGATCCTCATAAAATGGGCATGTGCCCTATTCCGGCTGGTGGGATATTGTTCCGAAACAAGGAACTGACCAAAAAGATCGAGTGGAGTGTCAGCTATCTCTCCGGAGGTGATACTCAGCAAACTACTTTTGTGAGTTCCCGTTCCGGTGCATCAGTTATCGCGGTCTGGGGAATGCTGAAGCACATGGGATTTGAAGGATATGAAAATCTCATCAGAAAATGTATGGATGTCACTGGTTATCTAATAAATGAGTTGGATAGGATCGATGACCTCTGCCCGATCCTCCAACCAACAATGAACATCGTGGGAATCACATCCACAAAATATAACATTGTTACCATTGCAGAAGCCATGCGGGAAAAGAGCTGGGCAATCTCATTGTTTACAAAACATCTGCGAATCGTGCTGCGCCCGTCAGTCACCAAAAAAGTAATCGATACATTTATTCACGACATAAAAGAGGTGTTAACATGCATCCAAGCAAAGATATAATCGGCACAAAAGGGCAGGAACTTCAGGGCAAACGGATCGCGCTGAGCATTACTGGTAGCGTTGGCTGCCTGCGTAGTGTGGATCTGGCACGTGAACTCATGCGGCATGGTGCAGAAGTATTTGTGATAATGAGTGAAGAAGCCACTAAGCTCGTAACTCCTGCAATGTTCGAGTGGGCAACAGGGAATTCTGTGGCTACTGAACTAACAGGAAAGATCGAGCATATCTGGCTGGCTGGCGAACATGAAGAAAGCTGTGATCTTATACTGGTTGCTCCAGCAACAGGCAATTCCCTCAGTAAAATCGCGTGCGGTATTGACGATACGCCTGTGCTTTCCACGGTAACCTCTGCGATCGGTTCCGGCATTCCTGTGATGATCGTGCCTGCCATGCATGAGAGCATGTATAAGAATCCCTTCATCTTGGAAAATATCGAGAAGCTGAAAAAAGCGAACATCGATGTGATCGAACCGGTGCGTGAAGAGGGCAAAGCGAAGATCGCAAGTGTGGACACCATGGTGGAAATGATCATTCAGAAACTCTATAAAAAGGATTTGCAGGACATGACCGTACTGGTAACTGCAGGACCCACCATCGAATACATAGATGACATCCGCTACATTACGAATAAAAGTTCCGGCAAAATGGGCTTTGCACTTGCACGGGATGCGGTGCGCAGAGGTGCGCATTGTGTGCTGGTAAGCGGACCCACCAAACTCACTCCACCTGCAGATTGTGAATATTTTCCAGTAGAAACTACTGAAGAAATGCTTCAAGTTGTTACAACTCAACTTGAGGATAATAATATCGATATTTTCATCGGAGCTGCTGCGGTTGCTGACTGGAAAATGAAAAAACAGGAAAAGGGCAAACTCCCATCCTCCAAAGATTTCACTGTTGAACTGACCCCGACTGAGAAAATTATTGAAAAGGTGAAAAAACTTTCGCCAGCGACTGTTCTTGTAGCATTTAAGGCAGAGCATGGATTGAATGAGAAACAGCTCACCGCAAAGAGTTATGAGCGCTTACACCAGGTTCAGGCAGACTATATCGTTGCCAATGATGTGAGCGAACCGGACTCCGGCTTC
>DRBZ01000021.1 GCA_011043895.1 Candidatus Cloacimonadota bacterium | reverse complement strand
TTAAATAAATTTGGCTCTGATATCTCTTTTTTTATCATCGTAAACTCTCAGCTTTTTGCACTTCTCTGCATTTTTTTTGGGAGTTTTGTACCTACTTAAATAGTCGTAGTCAAGTTATTCATCAGCATTTGGGATGTTTTTCAGGAGAGATTAGATAGTGGTTATTGGTAAAAATTAAATCGGAGATACCATGAAAAATACTCTCTTATTTGTTTTAATAATTATGTATGTGCCCATACTTATATTCAGCGATATTGCACCCTCAGATCATCATATCGTCCAGAATTGTGTACGTTTTACAAATCTTGATGACTATCCCGAGATCGCCATATTGGGTTTTATCGTAGGACCAACATATGATTCACCACATTTTTTTGAAATTAAAAATGAAAAGTGCCTTGATAAAGGATATAAATTTAACGATCTTGGATTGTACTGGGCACAGAAAAAATACATTGATTCTGTGGGGATTGAGAATATAGTAATTAATACATCTATCCGACCAGAACTTTATGGTGATGCATATTTCAAACAGGTCACCAATGATCCAAATATTCATTTCATTACCAGTTCAATAGATGCAGGAGATTTTTGGGTGGATGAATTTGATCCTCTTCAATCTCAGATATCTGATTACGAAATCGCTGGTTTTATTGGAGATGAAATCGTGCTATTTCTAAGACAGCAGATCAAGAAAAACAGTTCAGGTGAAGAAGAAAACATTATGTATGATTTCCCCGAGATTCCAAACCTGAAATGGTCACCCTTTTCTAGTGATAGTGAAGGTTCTTCAGAAAGTTCTCAGAAACAATAATGCCAGAATACGAATACAAATTTCTCTTTGCACTAGTCGATACTGTGGTAATTGAAACGGTTGTCTTAATACTTTTTGTGAAAAGGATATATAAGAAGGAAATGGAAGATGTTTCATGGGAAAGAGTCATATTTTCCGGTATAATCTGTTCTTTTGCCACACTACCCTATCTTTGGTTTATCGCACCAATCTTTCTTCCCACAAAAGCTCTTCTATATTCGATCGGTGAGATAGGTGTTTTTCTTTTAGAATCTGTTATTCTCTATTTCCTACTCAGAATAAAGTTTACACGAGCCATAGTCATTTCATTATGCTGTAATCTTGCCTCGTTCCTGCTTGGAATTTTTATAATATAAAAGATATTAAATAATACATATACTAGATAAAATATCGAAGTAAGTCAAAATTCCAATGTTGAGTTTGCAAGATCAGAATCTTGCGTTACAACAAAAAAAGCCCCGAAATGATTTTAGGGCTCTTATATTTGATCTCTAAAGAATTTATTCTTCAGCCATTTTTTTATAGATTGCGTAGCGTTCTTTCGCTTCCTTAGCAGCTTGCTTAAAGAGTACATGCGCAATCTCCGGATATTGCTGTTGCAGAGTTCTATATCTTATCTCACTTTCAATGAAGTTTTCATACGCCATTGTTGGCTCTTTAGAATCGAGTGTAAAGGGATTTTTCCCCTCTTTTGCTAGTAATGGATTATATCGATATAGTATCCAGTATCCTGCTTCTACAGCTCGTTTCTCCTCCTGCTGTGTTTTACTCATATCAAATCCATGATTGATACAGGGAGAATATGCCATGATGAGTGAAGGACCATCGTAAGCTTCTGCTTCTAGGAACGCTTTGATTGCCTGATTTGGATTTGCCCCCATGGCGATCTGCGCTACATAAACATAGCCATAGGTCATTGCCATGCGACCCATATCTTTTTTCTTTGTTCTCTTACCAGCGGCTGCAAATTTTGCCACAGAACCAGTCGGAGTAGCTTTGGAAGCCTGTCCACCGGTATTTGAATATACCTCAGTATCGAGCACGAGGATATTGATATTTCTATTCTGTGCTATCACATGGTCAAGACCGCCAAAGCCGATGTCATACGCCCAGCCATCACCACCGAAACTCCACACACTGCGTTCTACGAGATAATCTTGCAGCTCGATCACCTTTTTGATAATCTTTTTTTCTTCTTCAGTTTCTACCTTTTCCAACTCTTGAGGAAGCATTGCACGGATCTTTTTGGCTATTTCCTTGGCTTCATCAGTTACTTCATTCCACATCTCCTGATTCTTAAGAATGAGATCCGCAAGTTCTTCAGAAAGATTTTCAATTTCCTGTAACTTATCGAGATTAGTTTTCAATTGTTTCCTGTTTGAATCAACTGCAAGACGCATGCCGAAACCATATTCTGCGTTATCCTCAAAGAGTGAATTTGCCCATGTGGGACCTTGCCCTTCTTTGTTCTTACAATATGGAACAGTCGGAAAAGTGCCACCATAGATGGAGGAACAACCTGTAGCATTTGCAATGATCATTCTGTCCCCAAAGAGCTGTGATGCCAATTTGACATACGGAGTTTCTCCACAACCTGCACAGGCACCGCTGAATTCAAAATACGGCATAAGGAACTGGCTGCCTTTGACAGATTCACGTTTCACTCCGTCAAGCACATTATCCGGAAGATCATCAAAGAAATCGACTCTGTCTGATTCACCCTTTTCACGTGCCTGCTCGATAGGAACCATCTTGATAGCTTTATCCTTGACAGGACAGGTTTCAACACAGTTACCGCATCCTACACAATCTTCTACATAAACTTGTATTCTAAACTGAAGATCACGCTCATTCTTTGTTTTAGATTTTCTTGTTTCGAAACCTTCAGGAGCATCTTTCAAATCTTCAGGATCGATTTGTTTAGCTCTAATTGCAGCATGTGGACAAACCAGTGAGCACTGGTTACACTGTATACAAAGGTCGGGATACCATTCCGGCACCTCAGATGCTACACCACGTTTTTCAAGCTGACTTGTAGCAGTGGGGATCTGTCCATCAAAGGGCATGTCAGAGACCTTGATATCATCACCTTTGAAATGCATGATTGGTTTGATCACATTCTGGCAAAAGCTATCTGCATCATCAGGAATGAGCTTGAGTTCAGGAGCGGATTTCGTTATCTTATCCGGAATTGGTACACGAGCAAGAGCATCAGCAGCTTCATCAACTGCTTTCCAGTTCATCTTAACGATTTCCTCTCCTTTCTTGATAAAGGTCTTTTTGATCGCATCTTTGATAAGCTGAATAGCTTCTTTCTCGGGTAACACACCAGAAATCTTGAAGAATGCCGCCTGCATAACTGTGTTGATACGAGTACCAAGTCCAACCTGCTGAGCTATCTTAAGTGCGTCTATGGTGTACACTTTGATCTTCTTATCAATTATTGTCTGTTGAAGATCTTTTGTTAAATTCTCAAATACTTCATCAGCTTTCCAGAGTGAATTAATAAGGAAAGTACCACCCTCTTTGATACCTTCAAGAATGTCATATCTTCCGATATAGGATGATTTGTGCAATGCGACAAAATCAACATGATTCAATAAATACTGTGATTGGATCTTCTCTTTGCCAAAGCGTAGATGGGATATTGTAATACCACCTGATTTCTTGGAATCGTACTGGAAATAACCTTGTACGTACATGTCAGTGTTATCCCCAATAATTTTAATTGAATTCTTGCTTGCTCCTACCGTACCATCTGAGCCATAACCCCAGAATTTGCAGCGGATTACACCCTCTGGCTCAGCATCGATCTTATCATCAAGCTCGAGTGATGTATTGGTAACATCATCAACTATTCCAACAGTAAATCCATGCTTTACTTCTCCATTAAGATTATCAAAAACAGCTTTTACCATAGTTGGAGTAAATTCCTTGGAGGATAATCCATAACGTCCACCAATTACTTCGATATCCTTGTCCTTCAAAGCTACCGAAACGTCGAGATAGAGCGGCTCACCGATCGAACCTGGCTCTTTTGTTCTATCCAACACTGCGATCTTTTTCACTGTCTCAGGTATTGCGTCAATCAATGCTTTAACTGAGAACGGTCTGTAAAGACGAACTTTGATTGCACCGACTTTTTCACCGCACTTTTTGTTCATGTAGTTGACTGTTTCTTCGATCGTTTCTGTGGAAGATCCCATTGCAATTACTATTCTGTCTGCATCAGGAGCTCCTACATAATCAAAGAGATGATATTCACGTCCGAATTTCTTTGCAAAAACATCCATATATTCCTGAACGATTTCAGGAGTAATATCATAATATTTATTCACAGTTTCTCGTCCCTGGAAATAGACATCAGGATTTTGAGCACCAACTTTCAGTAAAGGATGTTCTGGATTCATTGCACGTTTTCTGAAATTCTCGACATACTTCATATCCAGCATGCTTTTGAGTTCATCATACGGGAGCACATGCACTTTTTGGATCTCGTGCGAGGTTCTGAATCCATCGAAGAAATTCAAGAACGGAACATTCGCTTTAAGTGTTGCAAGATGTGAAACAACAGCCAGATCCATAGTTTCCTGAATCGAGCCAGCTGCTACCAGAGCCCACCCAGTATTTCGAGCTGACATTACATCTGAATGATCACCAAAGATTGAGAGTGATTGACATGCAAGTGAACGTGCAGAAACATGAAATACTGTGGGAAGCATTTCACCTGCGATCTTGTGCATGTTGGGTAGCATCAGCATCAAACCCTGGGATGCGGTAAAGGTTGTGGTGAGAGCACCAGCTGATAAGCAGCCGTGAACTGCTCCTGATGCTCCGCCTTCGGATTGCATTTCGATTACATCAATGGTCTGTCCGAACACATTTTTTCTTCCTTCTGCAGCCCAGGCATCAGCAAGCTCACCCATCGGAGAAGAAGGAGTGATAGGATAGATCGCTGCGACCTCACTGAATGCATACGCTACATGAGAAGCAGCAGTGTTGCCATCGATTGCTTTATAATCTTTCTTCATTACGCCTCCGTAATATCATAATATTTAAATAAATATCCATTATTTATGTTACGTCCATTGAGAGAGGGCAAACCCACGTCAATATATTTTTTAAATTTTTGACAGAATTTCTCAATACTATAAATTTGATTTGTATGAAGTATTTTGTATGTCTTATTATCCTCTTTTTCATTGGAACTTCGCTCGTGAATGCTGATCTTCAGCAAGTGACCAAGGAGCGGATAGCAGAGCTTGAGAAAGAGATTGAAACAACACAAACAATGATCGAGGAACTACTCACGGAAAAGGACGTACAAAATTCCAGAATCTATTCTCTCATCAAGAAATTAAAATCTCTACAGGCGGAAGTTGATGCATATCGCAGCCAGAAATACAGAACAGAACTCGATCTCGACAGCATTAAGACAGCTATCATTCAAAATGAGCAATACTTCTCCGAAAATGAAGATATCCTTAATGATCTAATAAAAAATCTCGTAATCCTTCATAATGAAAACACCTTCATAGAGCATAATCCCTTGAACTATTCACTATTCTCAAGTCTTCAACTCTGTGCTCAATCACTTCTCGATAATCTTGATAGTCTGCGAATGATGCTTGTGCAGCATCAAAACCTCAGTGAAAAGAAGCAAAAACAGCTGCGCCAGTTGCTGCAAAATATTGAATACGTAAAATCGAACTATAACAAGATTCTATCCAGAAAACAAGCAGAAGAACAGGAGCTCACGTTTATTGAGCGAGTAGAAGAGCAATATAGAGATCAGATATACTCATTGCAGGAAGGTATTACAGCCCTTGAAAATTTCATCGCCAAGAAAGAAGCGGAAAAATATGGAAAGGAATATACTTTTTATTTTGATGAAGAACTTGTGTGGCCCGTAGATGGTGAAATCGTACAGGAATACGGTGTTTATAAGATAAACAATACAAATGCTACTATCAAGAGCGAGGGAATTTATATTAAGACAAACTATGGTTCACCTGTTCGTTCGATTGCTTCTGGAGTAGTTGCATATGCTGGATGGTTCGAGAATAAAGGCAATCTCGTTATCATCGATCATCAAAATGGATTCTATAGTCTCTATGGCTTCAATGATAAACTCTCAGTTCATAAGGAACAGAAAATACATAAGTCTGATGTGATTGCCTATTCGGGTAAGAACTATCTTATGGATACTGACGGGTTGTACTTCGAAATAAGAAAACTTGGAAAGGCAGTTGACCCGCTCGAATACTTAGATAAAACTATAGATTAATGAAAATTATAGTATTCAATGATTCGATACAAGATTCCCTTGTCTCAGCTGCAGCTGGTGTGTTACTCGATAATGGCATCCTAATACACCCTACAGAAAATCTCTATGGATTTGGTGCAAATCTATTTGATACTGCCAGTATAAAGAAGATAATGGAGATAAAAAAACGCAAAAAGAATACCCGTGGTTTTATTGTGCTTGTAGCAGACTATATCCAGCTGGATCGTTTGATCGATAAAGTCTCCAAGACTGAAAAAAATCTCATGCAAAAATACTGGCCAGGTCCATTAACTATTCTACTTAGAGCAAAGAAAGAATACTGGCACAATCCTGTATGTTATAAAAAGAAATTTGCTATCCGAATGGTCGGCAATGAGATAACTCGGGCGATACTCAAGCAAACCAATCTGCCAATGATTAGTACGAGTATTAATATCAGCGGTCATGAAAGCATGAACGATGTTAATCAGATCAAGAAGAAATTTCAGAATGATGTCCAGGGAATGATCATTGATACTATTCATTCATTTAATAATAAACCATCAACTATCGTAAAAGTATTTCACGGAAAGGTCATTCATATTCGAAAAGGAGCTATCTACAAACCAAATCCCAAACTACAATAATAGCGTAGTAGTAAATACTTTTTCTATAAAAAAAGGGATGCCAACTGCATCCCTTGATCATTAATTAACAAATCTTTTTAGAATTTCTGAGTGAATTTGAGGATTCCTCTCATCTGATTATAATCTTCGGCACTATCATTAGAATCATCATATATCATATATGACAACTCAAGAGTAAGGAACGTATCCGTGGGCAAAATCTTGAATTGATTATACATTCCCCACGTAATATAATGCTTTGTATATTTGTTATCACCGGTCGAACGAGTCCAATTATAACCAAGTGAGGTTCTAAAATTCCCTTTCTTGAAAAGGTTAGGACGAATTTCCTCAGAAATACCTACATTGAAGTAATTGCTTTTTTTCGTTTCAAGTGTATCTGGAGCATCCTTACGTGCAAAATAACTCATATTAAATCGTGTGGTCATTGGGAGCTCCTTAAATTCACTGATTACATTAAAGCGATAATTTTGGGTGTTATAATCATAGGTATTGAATTCTTTGTCTGTTGTATTCGTATTCGAGAAACTAAGTACAATCCGTGTATCGGTTGGTGAGAAGATACTGACTGGAAATTTATAGGAGGTACTGAAGGTGATAATATCACTCAATCTATTCGCTGGGAATAATGTGGAATCACTGACTTCTTTTGTAATATTTGTCTTCTGATAACTGAGAGAGATATTGGGAATCCGTGCAAAAGGATAGTACCCGGCATTCATCCTATAGCCCTTCGTATGGGTAGTCGCTTCTTTAGTATCACGCAGGTTATCTTTGTATGCATGATATCCAATCCCGAAGTTTAACTGATTATTCATCAGCGTAATATTATCCATAATATTGAAACCACTTTTATCTTTCTGCAGGTATGGATTTGCTAGCGAGTTGTAACTTGCTCCCACATAGGAATACTTAAAATTGAGAAGATTATGCATGAAGAATGCACGCAGGTAGGTTTCTGCGGCAATTGATGATAATGAAGGTTTATATGGTTCAACGAATTCATTGATAATGAAAATACTTTCTATATCCTCTGGATTGAAGGGTAGATCGATGTCCAGTGAATCCATATCTTCTTTGGTGAGTACTCCCGGTGCAATGTTATTGTTCAGCAAACTCGTCGAAACCTCCCATCCGAACTGGAGTCTGCTCCTGAAAAGATTCAATCTGCTATCCAGACCAACCACAACATTATCTTTTGGATTCTCTGCATATGCTTCGGAATCTATGTCATCTTTGGTTTTTAATGCATTCAAACCGACGTAGAATGTTCGTTCATTTCCAAACTGCATACGAACACCCAGCGAGTTCCTGTTATAATACCCACCAGTATATGTGGTATCATACGGTACTGTGGTGCTGTCAATAATCTGTGTACCCTTTATGTGACGCTGTATCTGTCCGTAGAAAGAGTGGAGTTTGAAGAAGCCGAAAGTCAATTCGCCACCAATTCCACGCACATTTTTACCTGCAATAGTTGTATTGGAGAAAACCTGGTTGTGATCCCCAAAATACAGACTGAGATGCGGCATGTGTAAATCAAGTGAATACCTGTTGTAAGGCTGTCTTTTACTGCTCTCTTCCGAAGAAACATATACTCGTCCTCGATATCTGAACCAGTCTTTTCCACCCCAGAGACGTAGCTGTCCGGTACTTCTCCATTCTTTATCTTTATCAAAATAGAATGAACTACTATCCCCATCATTCAAGGTCAATCTCGAATCGATCACAAGGTCACCATTCACAGAAACGGAAAGTTTCTGAAGAGTGGTCACTTTCTTTACCTGAACCGTCCAGCTCATCTCTTTGAAGATAGAATCGTCTTTGTTCAGTACTGCAACTCGAATAGTATGATTCCCAGGTCCTACAGCTGCTGGTTTGTATACAAGCATATTATTGGCGATCGTTGCATCAGCGGTAACATCTCTGCCGTCAAAATAAAGCACGATGCTTTTATCCTGCAATTTATCTTCCAGTGAAAAATAAGAGATGGCAACCATGAAGTCTTTATCCTGATAATTGTATTCCTGATCAGGACTTAGAATCTGAAAGTATGCATCCTTTTTGGGCTTCTCTTTTTGTCTTAATGGTACATAGTAGGGATTATTGATGGGATCGGTAGCAGGGATG
This sequence comes from Candidatus Cloacimonadota bacterium, assembly GCA_011043895.1. GTDB lineage: Bacteria > Cloacimonadota > Cloacimonadia > JGIOTU-2 > JGIOTU-2 > Celaenobacter. The sequence continues at coordinate 2,965 of DRBZ01000021.1, read as the reverse complement.
GTTTGATCCAGTCCATCTTTCAATATTAAACGGAAATAGAATGAAATCGCCTGATCTATATACCTTCCGGGAATGGTTGTCTGATAATACTGATTGATCCCCAGTCCAGGCTCCATAAGTTCCTGCGTGAAATCAAGGTTTCCCTTTTTATAGAATAGATATACCTCTTCAATTTTATCCCCACCGCTTATTATATCGAGTCTGAGATTCAGCGGTTTAAGACTTTCTACAAATTCAGGAGGGATAAAATCAACCTCAACACTTTGAGCAAATACATATGTTACAGAAAGAACGAGCATGAGTATTACAAGTACAGACTTCTTCATCGCAACCTCCAATTATTTATAATAGATCTTCATGGTCTTTGTTTCGCCATTTGCATCTTTAAATTCGATTTCCATAACATTGGTCTCGACCACCTGTTCTATTTCTTTACGTACACCTTCTTTGATCTCATCTTTTTCAGTTTTTCTTTGTATAGGTGCAGAACCTGATACAGCAATACCGGTTGATCCCTTACTAACTTCCACAGAACCTACATCTGTTTTGAGCTCCACGACACCTTCAAAGGTAAAGAGCCAAGTATCTCCATTATCTTTCACTTCGGTGAGGAAATCTGTTCCCTTAACTGCTGCTACGGCAGTTGGTGTTTCTATTTGATATGCTCCAGATTCTTTTTTCACTTTTGACCATAACTCCCCGACTTCAAGGTAAAGTTGTTTATCGAGCTTATTCTCTACTTTTGTTGTGATAATCGTAAGAATTGAGTTTGAGAAGAGTTTTATGATCGCTCCGTCATCAACAAATCGGATCGCAGCTATGGATTCTTCTGAAGAAACCAATTCATCTCCATTGTATAAAATCTCACCGCTTGAGACATTCTTCTTCTCACCATCTCTTGATAGCTCTATGACACCCTTGCTCTGAAGGATTACTGCAGCAGGATTGGCTTCTGCAAAGAGAAGTGAAACAAAAAGAACTGCCAATAAAATAAGAAATACTAACTTTTTCATGGCTCCTCCTACTCGATCACGATTGATTCGATTTCATATTCACCATTGAATAATCCGTTAAGAAATTCACCGAGATTCTCAACAGTGATCAACACACCATTGATGTACACCTGACCAGTGGGATCGTAACCACCAAGCTGTCCCGGATCAAATAAACCAAGCGCGGTAAGATTGTCAACCAGGTTTTCAACATTGGGATCTCCGCCTGATGTGCCGGAAGGTTCTGTGTATTTAAAACCATAGTATTCACTATTAACGGATTCCGATCCGAGAGTTGTGGTGAATTCACCTTCCACATTCCATACATACACATACTTATCTTTCAGGTTAGGCAGAGAAGAAGGATACTGATAGTAGAGTTCAGAAATACCAGTGAGTTCAACGAGTGGATCGGGCAGATCGTCAAACTGAATAGATGAATACACAGTAGGATCCAACTCCCAGAGGGTTAGTGTGTGCCCGGATGCCGAGGACTGCCATGCAAAGGTGGGTGTTTCATCACTTACAGTGAGCACAAAAGAGGTTGATTGACCTTGTGCCACTTCGGAACCTGGAGCCAGGAGATTCACGACAAGATCATTTGAAATAATAAGATTTTCGGATACAGTCATTATCGGAACCATCTGGAGATCATACAGAGTAAAAGCAAATGTGTAGGTTCCGCTGGGAAGATAGCCGTTATCCATAACAAAGGTTTCAAAATCAGGAATATTGCTGAGAATATCATTCCACGAGCCCGCGATCTTCACATTATTATTGATAATGTCTCGATTTGTTAGATTGTAAGCTGGTTGAGTATCAGAAAACAAAAGATACTGACTCTCAGTATTTCCAGGAATACCATCATATTTTGTGATAAGCCCGTCAGCAGCAGAGAGTAACTCGCCATATTCGGTGGAGTGCAATGACATTGCAAGCTTACACTGCTGTTCTTCTCCTGAAAGATTTTCTATATCAAGAATAAAGATGATTGGTTGATCTGCTGGATTGTTTTTATCAAATGCAGAAGGATAAACGACGTCAAAATCGAATACCTCAAAGAACATTGACATCTGCCCAAACAATAATGAACTAAAACACATGAGTAAAAAAAACAGAATAATTTTTTTCATGGAGTACCTCCAAAATAATTAATAATCATATAAAACTTTTTCATCATATTTTTTTTAATGATATTAGCAGAAAATTTGTCAAGAATCTCGATTTATTAACATGCACCCCCAAAATTTTTCACAAACATGCCAACTCCGTTTGTAGATTATAGTTTTTTTGTTTTTTGTACGTGCATTTATGATATTTTTTCATAAACTGGAAGCAATAAGAGAGGGCAAGGGAGAGTCTGTAATAAATAAATTTTGATAATTCTTTCAATTTGTTTTTACTTTCGAGCATAAGGCAGGTATAAGTCTGCGCAAATTGCACCTTCATAGATTCTAGATCATAGAGGAATATAAGAGCTGCCAGCAGCAAGCTGTTAAAGGTTTTGAGGGATTGATATGTCATAAGTTGTAGTGATTCCCAGTTAAACGTACACTTCACCTGTCGATAAAATTCTTCGATCTTCCAACGTATTCTATAGCAACGAAGTGCCTTTTCTATAAGCTCTTCTTCTGGCATTTCATGGTGTGGAAAGGAAAAGAATAAATAGAAAAAACCTCCTAACTTTCTGCCTTTCTTATAGCGTGCTACTATGAGAGTAATAGGAACAAGCGTTGCATTCTTTTTTCTTGGGTGAGGATCAACGGGCACAGATACGTTTACTGCCCCTGCTATAAGCTGTTCATGTCGTGTTCCTCCCGTAAACGTATAGGGCATCTCTACTTTTCGTAAAACCTCTGAGAAAGACATCTTCTCTCCTTCATAATAGACATCTCTAATCCCTTTACTGCGAATAATGAAACTCGCATCATTTCTATAAAGGTAGTCTATAACCTTCTTGTCGTCATAGCCAC
>DRBZ01000008.1 GCA_011043895.1 Candidatus Cloacimonadota bacterium | reverse complement strand
CTTAAGAAATTAATAAAATTTACTGTAAGATCTTCATCGCTAAATTGAAAATCAAAAGAATGGGGATTATCAATTATTTCAGGTTTTCGTTGCTGATATATGATTTGAGAAAGCGAATTTGCAGCACTCTCGAATAACTCATTCAAGGATCTTCCGTAAAATTCAACAGCAATATCAGCAGTATGATCGATTATCCTGTAGTTCATTACCCTTTGAGTACGCCGAGTGGTCGAGTGCGTACAACTTTTTTAGCAAGTCCTGCGATCTCAACTGCATCGACTACATCTGAGACATTTTTATACGTATCTGGAGATTCTTCGACGAGAGTATTCTTTTGTACAGACCAGGCAACGATCCCCTGCTTCTGAAGCTTATTTTTTACTTCGTGGAATGAAAAAGACCGCTTCGCTGCACTTCTGCTCATAACACGTCCTGCTCCATGGCAGCACGAACCGAAGCTTTCAGTCATTGCTTTTTCTGTACCGATTAATAGATAAGAATGCGTTCCCATATCTCCCGGGATGATAACCGGCTGCCCGATTACTTTATATTCATCAGAAAGCTCTTCTCTATTTGGTCCAAAAGCCCGAGTGGCGCCTTTTCTATGAACACAGAGTGTTCTCTCCGAGCCATTTACTCTATGCTTTTCGAGTTTTGCAATATTATGGCATACATCATATATTAACTTAAAATCAAGCTCTTTCTCTGAGATTGAAAGAGATTTGATGAGTGCTCTTTCTGCAAGACTCATCAGCACCTGACGATTTGCCCAAGCATAATTTGCTGCACAGCACATCGCCTGATAATATCGTTGTCCCAGTTCAGAGCTGAATGGAGCACAGGCAAGTTGTCTATCAGGAATGTGAAACGGAAGATCGGTGAATTTTTTCACCATCTCATGCAAAAAATCATCACAAATTTGGTAACCAAATCCTCTTGAACCGCTGTGTACCATAACTACAATTTGTTGTAACCTTAGATTCAGTTTTTTTGCTACTTCATCATCATAGATCTTATCGATTGTTCCAATTTCTAGAAAATGATTTCCAGAGCCAAGTGTTCCAACCTGATCAAGTCCTCGCTGACGTGCACGATTGCTGATAGTGTCTGGATTTGCTTTCTCCATGCATCCAAAATTTTCTATGTGTTTCAGATCATCTGCATTACCAAATCCCTTCTCAATAGCCCACTGTGCACCTTTGGTCATCACTTCATTCTCTTCGACTTGATTGAGTTTTTTTATCGCCCCACTTGATCCGACGCCGCTTGGAACATACCGATAGAATCCTTTTACGATATCTTCAATTTGATCTTTAACCTCATTAAATATTAAGTTTGTTCTACAAAAGCGCACTCCGCAATTTATATCGTACCCAACTCCACCAGGTGAGATAATTCCTTCCTCAAGATCAAAGGCTGCAACACCACCTATTGGGAATCCGTAGCCATAATGGATATCGGGCATTGCCATTGCATATTTCTGAATGCCAGGTAAATGTGCAACATTGATAAGTTGAGTTAATGCATTATCTTTGAAGATCTGCGGAAGCATTTTTTGTGTCGCATAAAACCTTGCAGGACTCATCATCTCTTCGTTTCGAGGAATTTCCCAGATCGCATCAGAAATTTTTTGAATCGTATGTCCTTTAAATTTCATATCCCGTCTTAATTACTCTGCAGCACGATCGAATCAAGTGTTTTTTGCAGTTTGTCAATCTCCACTTTAGTATTGATACATGGACCTTCCGGTCGAAGGTTCAGAATTCCCATTGTCATAATAGGATAGGTATCACGAATTCCTGAAACTAAGTCTCTATAGCAGGCAACCGCAATAATGATATTTGGTTTTTTATCAATAATAATTCTTCGAGCAAGTGTTCCACCCGTGGCTATTGCTACTTCAACATTATATTTTTCAGCCAATTTAAGCACTTTGCCGATATCACATTTCATACAGCGAATACAGTTTGAGGGGTCAGTTGTGATACGGATCTTGCATTCAGTTGATTGCAGACAATGTGGAAGCAGAATAAGGACATCCTTTGCTTTGAATTTTTTGCGCATTGATCTTATGAATGTATCATTCACTTTCACAAAGGATTCCCCTATGAGTTCCTCTTTTATGCCGACCAATGAACTCATAAAGACACATATCGGATACATGATCTTGATGAAGAGATGTACGGCAAATCGTGCAATTATAAAATTTCGCTCGGTTAATGCAGTCAAGAGCACAAGAATTGAACCAATAACAAGTATGAAGAAAAATATTCGTAATCCTGTAAGAAGGATAAAAGGGAACGCTTCATTGAATTCATGCAACCTCGGGGATATGAAATACCAAAGAAGAGTCACTGCAATCATGAGCAGGATCAAACTGATCGTTGAGAGCCACAGGAAAAGTGCTTTTCCTGTAGGCTTCTTAGTCATTGGTAAAGTATTCATTGAGAATGTGTGCACCCAGACAATAAGCGTAGGCAGACATTTCTGGTTTTCCTGCTGGTTTAACTTTCTTTACAAGAAGGAGTCTGTATCCAGTAGTTACAAGAAATCCTTCACCTTTCAGTATCTCGACAACTTTCCCGCATGAAGGATGTTCCTGAATAGTAGGAACTGCTTCCAATATCTTGAGCTCTCGTCCCTTTAGATAGCTGAAAGCACCAGGATAAGGTGACAGACCGCGTATTTTCCAGTAGATAGTTTTTGCTGAATCTGCCCAGTTGATTTTACAGGTTTCTCGTGTGATCAGTTTTGAATATGTTGCATAGCGGTCGTTTTGAGGTTGAGGAACATCCTTACACTCTTCTATCAAAGAAAGTGCTTTCAGAATATCTTTTGCTCCTTTTTCACTTAATTTTTTCAATAATGAACCATAGGTATCATTGAATTGGATCATTATTCTACTTTGCAAAATTATATCACCTGCATCCATATGGGAGTTCACATAAAAAATGGTATTGCCGGTAATTTCTTCTGCATTGAAAAGTGTCCAATTAACTGGTGAAGGTCCCCTATATTTTGGCAGTAAGGAAGGGTGAAGATTTATGCAGCCATAATCAGCAATATTCAGGAATCTTTTTCCGAGAATTTTACCGAAAGCTGCTGTGATTATCAGTTGAGGATCATATGATCTTACTTCGTCGATAACAGATTGCCTGTTAACACTTTCAGGTTGGATCAAAGGGAGGTCATTTTCAAGGGTAACTTTTTTTACAGGAGAGTAACTGACCTTTTGTCTCCGACCTCTTTTTCTGTCTGGCTGAGTTATAACGAGAAGAGGTTTTTTGTTGTTTGTAACAAGTGCCTGTAATGTGGGAACTGCGAACTGAGGTGTTCCCATAAAAATGATTCTCTCAAGCGATCTCACCCAACATTTACTCCATCTTTGGTTGTTGAAGATATTTTCTTTAGTTTTCCGTGTAGTAATTTTCTACGGAAAGGAGATATCTTATCAATAAAGAGAATTCCATCCAGATGATCATTTTCATGCTGCGCAGCACGGGCAAAAAGACCCTTTCCGGAATAAGTTCTCCATGTACCAGAAAGGTCCTGAGCTTTGAGCTTAACTTTGTAAGCACGTTTGACTTTCTCGAAAATTTCAGGAATACTCAAGCATCCTTCAAGTTCATATTGCTCACCTTCGAATTCAAGAAATTCAGGATTAATGAAGATCATTGGTTTGCGTTTTTTTTCATCTTCGATCCAGATAGGATTAATAATAAATACCCTATGAAGATGCCCGATCTGTGTTGCTGCAAGAGCAAATTCTTCGTTTACTTTGAGTGTGTCGATCAAGTCTTGTACGACCTTTTTTGCTACGTCACTCTCGGGAGAAACAGGTTCTGCAATCTTTCGCAGAACCTCATCTCCGAGTAAACGAATTTTTTTCTTCATTATTGATTAGTAACTTTTGTGGCAATAGCAGCTTTGGTTACTTCGATTTTTACATTGTCATCGATTTTAAGTACTACAACATCACCTTTAATGCTGTATATTGTACCAATGATTCCACCGGTTGTGATAACCTTTTCATTCTTTTGAAGTTCTTCGCGCATTTTCTGAACTTCTTTTTGCTTTTTCTGCTGTGGGCGAATGAGTAAGAAGTAGAGAATAACGAACATGATAATAATCGGTAGAAACCCCATAATGCCACCGCCCTGAGCAGTTTGCTGTGCACCTTCTGTAGCTTCTTGAGCATATAATAAACTCGTGAACATGAGTTCTCCTTTTATTGTGATTTTTTTCTTCTATTAATTGGTATAAATTTTTATTAGGTAGTTATACTGTCAAACTATATCAGAATTTTTGAACATGGGTAATTTCTCCATGATCGTCATTATTTCCCTGTTCTTTTTTTGAATTTTTACAAGAGCAACAACTTCACTATTTCGAGATTTAGAATTCCAGTAATTACGAAGATTTTCATCTGAGTTCTTAGGAATAAATTTCTGACAGTCTCCCAATACTTTGGATTCCGCTTTATAGAATTTACTCAATCGCTTTAGATGTTCTTTTGAATCTTCGAATTCTGGAATTATTTCTGAGAAGAAATCTGATGCGATCTGGCAATTATAGCTGTATCGATCAAAAAGAAGATGGTTGAATTTGCATACTCGATCATATTCTTCATCATTTAATTTATCAAAATACTTTGTATCCTTGAGATTTTCTTGCCACTCTTCTAATGCTCGATTCCCGATAAAATATCCTTCGGATTCCTCAATGTTCAATAACTCTTCAGCAACATGTAACGCTTCAATTATCTGATCTTTAAGATATTGAATCGTGCCTGACTCACCTTGGAGTGATAGCTTATTTTGAAAAATTATAATCTTCGAAGGTGCATTTGGTGCAAGGGAATAATCAAGAGTTTTATCACTAAAGCTTCTGCAGAAGAATTCTTTACTTTTATTTTGATATCCAGTAATGATTCCCCATTCTTCTTTATCGTAGAGATTTCGGGCTAGAACTGGAATTCCTTTGTCAATACTCTGCTTGATCAAAGCATCCTGTCCTTTTGTTCTACCCTCATGCATTTCCCATTTGAGTTCTAAATTATCAAAAAGAAAAGATGCACAATCATAGCCGTCTGTCGGATCAAGGATATTATGAGGATATCCTTTTTTAAATTGGAAACGAAAAGGATATGCTGAAATGGTGATGAGTAGATGGTAATCGATGTTGATTTGAAAATATTCAAATATATTTTTTAGTGAAGAAAAGAAGGTATTTTCTAGTCCGGTCCTTTTTTCTAAACGTTTGATGCCATCAATTCGTACTGCATCCTTGAGTATATCCGGATTCTTCTCCACTTCTGCAAGATATACACCAAGTTCTCCGGGCCAGATCTGGAAATATTCATCAATCCCATTTCGGTTTACTTTGATAATAATATTCGTAGTGTTCTGATAGCGGAGTTTTAGTTCTGTGAGTTGCTCTTTGCTTTCAATCAACTCACCATTGTATTCCACGAGCCAGTCACCAACTTCGACACCACTTTCAAGAAGTTGGCTGTTATCATAGAAACCGATAATTTGCAGTCCTTCAAATTTATTATTCATAGTATGTCAGTGGTATTAATTAGTGAAAAAAAAATAATTTTGTCAAGAAAGCTGTTAAAATTTAACTATATAGTGAGTTAATACTTTTTTGTTGACATAATCATCAATGCTCTGCATCTTAAGAATTTAACATTGAATTCATGTTTTTTGGAGGTAATTTTCGAAGTTTGAGAAGGTGTATATGAAAAAAATTGAATGTAGTAACGAACTCAGGCACAAGGCAGAAGAAATACGCTATGATATTATCAGTATGATAGCAGAAGCTGGTTCCGGTCATCCAGGAGGAACACTTTCTGCTGCAGATATAGGAACAGTACTTTTTTTTAATGAAATGAATTATGATCCTGCAAATCCTCAATGGGAAGGGAGAGATCGTTTTATCCTATCGAAAGGGCATGTTGCACCACTCTTTTATACACTTCTTGCGCATGCTGGTTTCTTTAACAGAAGTGAATTGATGACCCTCAGAAAATACAAATCTCGGCTTCAGGGGCATCCTGTATCATATATGCTTCCGGGAGTTGAAGTGTCTACTGGTTCTCTGGGTCAGGGATTATCAATCGCTTCTGGGATTGCACTTGCGTGTAAAATGGACAAGAAATTTTACAGAGTATTTACCCTCCTTGGAGATGGAGAATTACAAGAAGGACAGATCTGGGAAGCAGCAATGTTCGCTGCATATAGAAAACTCGATAATCTCTGTGCGATTGTCGATAGGAATCATCTTCAAATTGATGGTAACACAGAAGATGTACTGGCACTTGAACCATTACAAGCAAAATGGAATGCTTTTGGCTGGCATACGATCATGATCAATGGACATAATATTTCAGCAATTCTTGATGCTTTCAGAGAATTCAATGAAGTTGTAAATAAACCTACACTGATCATTGCGAAGACTGTCAAAGGAAAAGGAGTCTCATTTATGGAGGATCAAGCAGGTTGGCACGGGAAAGCTCCAAAAGATGATGAAGTTATTCAAGCACTTTCTGAGATCAAAGCAAGGATGGACGCATGAAAAAGAAAGATATTCAACCGATACGTGATGGCTATGGTAATGCATTGATAGAGCTTGGCAAAACCAATCCCAATGTACTGGTTCTTGATGCTGATCTTTCAACTTCTACAAGAACGAACTGGTTTGCTAAAAAATTTCCAGAACGCTTTATTGATGTGGGAATTGCAGAGCAGAATATGGTTGATATTGCTGCTGGATTAAGCATTGAGGGTAAAATCCCCTTTGTAACTACTTATGGTGTATTCGTATGTGGACGAGCGTTTGATCAAATTAGAAATACGGTGTGCTATTCTAATTTGAATGTTAAGATAGTAGGTTCTCACGGAGGAATTTCTGTAGGACCAGATGGCGGAAGCCATCAAGCAATCGAAGATATTGCGCTTATGAGAATTCTCCCCCATATGACGGTTGTGGTGCCCTGTGATCATCACCAGGCATATAAAGCCACTCTCGCAATGGCTGAAATGATAGGACCAGCATATCTGCGTTTAGCCAGAGAAGCAACTGCTGCTATTACAGATGAAAATTCAGCTTTTAAGATTGGCAAAGCACAAGTTCTTACTGAGGGAGATGACTGCGCAGTGTTTTTTGCTGGTACTATCGGTGATGAGGTGATGAAAGCGGTAGAGATGCTCCATAAAAAGAAAATGTATCCAACTGTAATAAATATGCACACGATCAAACCAATCGATAAAAAATGTATTATACAATATGCTAAGAAATTCGGAAAGATAATGACCATCGAAGAACATCTTCAAGCAGGTGGATTAGGATCAGCAATTGCTGAAGTGCTGGTTGAGCATTATCCAGTAAAAGTAAAAATGTTAGCGATTTTCGACAGGTTTGGTGAATCAGGACAGCCAGGTGTATTGTTGGATGCTTTTGGACTTTCAGCAGATAAGATAAGCAAAAAAATAGAGCAATTTATCACTGAGCCATAATATTCGTATCAACTTCCACTCTTTACTCCCTACTCCCTACACTCTACACTCTACAGTCTTCATTCTTCACTCCGCGCTATACAATAAAACTCTTTCTCCCAGGTCATTCACTCTATAAAAGGTCTTACCTTCAATCAATAATGCTTCTGCCTTACCTGCACTACGCACTTTGGGTTGATGAATATCTATCCTGATCACCTTTCCATTATAGTCATAACTGACAATACTATCCACGATCGTATGTCCTATCACGACAGTTTTTGCATCAAAATAAGATAATATCTCATCAAGCTTGGATTCTTCTGTTTTTGTATAGTAATCTTTATAATCTTTGGCGAGTCCTCTGAACCATACAGGACCAAATCTTCCTACCAATAATTTTCCAGTGTCTGATTCGATTTCGTTATTCTGCATTCCAAGATATAATCTCATGGAATCATTGATCTGCTCTAAAGAAAGCTTTGCATCCAGCAATTGTGGACTTAATCCAGCATGTACAAAAAGCACCTTGCCGATTCTCTCGATAGTATTCTTGGTTCGTAGCCAGTTTCCAAGAATAGAATTTGTAGAGAAAAGATAACGAAACGCTTGTTCAGGATCTTCGATACCACTGATAATTTGTGCGGCAGCCACATACTTATCCTGCGCGTAATCAATCCTGCCCTTTAAATTCATAATTTCATGATTCCCGAGTAGAAAATGTACATGGCCACCAGCAATTTCTGCTTCTTTTTCGAGTTTATAGACCAACCAAAGACATTCTGTGACGTACTCTCCCCTATCCACAAGATCGCCTACAACTACAAGATGTCCATTTCCAAATTTCCAAATAAAATTTCTGTCAATAATACCATTGGAATGAAGTAAACTCACGAAAGTTTCGAAATTTCCTTCGATATCTGATATTGCGAAGATTTTTTCTGCTGCAGGATATATTGAAGGTGAAGTAGTATGATTTTCCTGAAGTGTAAACCAGAATTCATTCTGTGATTCATTTGGAATAACTACACGAAATGAATCAGTATTAAAAGCGTTCTTTCTAATTATTTGATTCTGTGTATCGATAGAATACGCATTAATTTGAGAATCCTGAAAGAACAAATAGGGACCATCAGTACTATCAAGAGCATACAAAATATGAGATTCTTCTGCAATGCTTAGAGAATACATGCATATTAAAAAAAACACAAATACTGCAATCCAGTGAACAACCTTGATCATTCGAGATCTACTTCTCATCTTTCTCCTTGATACTCTGGAAGGTTTTGACTCCAAGAATAATTGATATGATAAAAATTATCAAGAATAGTACAAAAGGAGTTATATCGAGCCCACCTTCTGCAATCCATGCTGAAATTAACATTGCCATGATCGCACCGGACATTGCTATGGCTTTTACGAGAAGCACAGGACTCAGTAAATATCCAATCTCTTTCCTTCTTATAATAAAAATGCCTGTAAAAACTGCAAATGGAACGATCAAGCCAAGATCAAGTGCCTGAATGACCATTGTTGTTTGACCCAGCAGGATACCTTCTTGAAGATCTCCCTGAAGACCCACTGCAATGCGTTTTAGCCACATGAAAAATATCAGTACTGCAACAAAGAAGCACAAAAACGCAATACTCTTCCGAGGAAAAGAATCATTTATCTTTTGTGATAGTTCGGTAATATCAATTGTTGAAATAATCCATATTACACAGATCAAACTGAAGGAATATATGAGAATGAACAACGGAAATAATGGACCGAATGCCCAGCCAAGTGCATACATGAAGTATTGATAGAAAACGTACGCAAGGAGTCCCACTGCAAAGAGTTTAGCACGTAGAGAATTCTTGTAAATTCGAGGAAGTAATAGCAGCAGCATGGGAAGTGCAAATATTAGAGTGAAATAATCCCATCCTATACCTTCAGCAACCATCCGCTGGGAATTATATTTGTATAATCCACTGGCAATCATCTTGTATTTTTCTCCACGAACACTTGTCACTATTCTGTAATCTGTTTTTGAACCAGAGATAATTCCTAAAACCGATGCCACTCCAGCCAATAATATTATGATAAGACAAAGCATAATGAATTTATTATTTTTTTTGTACATGGAAGTAAATGAAATGTTGATACAATAATGTCAATAGAAAATCAATTTATTTCTAATGAATAATATCGCCAACTACCATCTGTTTCGTATTGAATCCATCAAATTTTTGATAGGACTGGTGATGAGTAAAAACAATCTTTTTATTAATACTAAGAGCAGTCTTTTTTCATGAAAAAAGTCACTATGTTCAAATATTTTATATCAAGAAATTACAAATAAAATTCCGATATTCCCAAATACCAATTCCTTTGGATTTCAATCATATAATGATAGGTTTGAACCTTTCTATTTTCTAAAGAAATAGGATGCAGAATAACGCTGATTTGACAGATTTACACTGATAATAAAATAAGGGATCATCCCTGCAAAAGGGGGGAATCTACAAAGTAATTTCCCAATGATAAATACCTACAAACCCTTTATTTGCAGTGCTTAAAAAGATTTAACTTTGAATTTTTGGGATTATGCATGATTAGGAATAATTTTTTTATCATTATATCCTTACTTTTTATTCTCAATTAAGTTTAATTAATAATTACAACCGAACCAAAGCCAAATCCGGAACAAGAAGATTATTGAATTGGATACAGGCATTTTCGAATTCTCTTCTTAGTGAATCGATTAGTTCTTTCACCGAAATGATATTATCAACTCTGTATGCATTTGATCCTGCAAAGCTGAATCCCTGGGTTAGATTTCCAATCTTCGCATTCATCAAAGCTTTGGCAATACAATAGAGTGATGTTTTAAAATCACAGGTTCGCAGACACTTCCAAGGGCATTTGAAAGGTTTTTTGATACCTGCACTCACCTCACGGAGAAAATTGTTTATAATAGCTCTTCCGGGAAGTCCGACTGGACTTTTTATAATACCGATATCTTCTTTTTTACAATTGATATATTGCTCTTTGAATCGAATATCTGCATCACATTCATTTGTTGCGACGAATCGAGTTCCCATCTGCACGCCTGCAGCACCAAGCTGGAGAAATTTCAGAATATCTTCTCCTGTGTAAATTCCACCTGCGGCAATCACAGGTATATCCTTTCCAAATTGTTTCCTGAAAGGAGCTATTACTTTCACGACTTGAGGAATGATCTTTTCAAGTTCAAATTCGGCGTCTTCTATTTGCTCGGTTTTGAATCCAAGATGTCCGCCGGCTTTTGGACCTTCAACCACTACACCATCAGGTACATGGTCAAATTTCTTTTCCCATGTCTGAAAAATGATTTTTGCAGCACGTGCGGATGAAACAATAGGAAATATTTTCGTTTTTATACCTCGCAGCGTATCCAGCGATAGTTTTGGAGGTAATTTGAGGGGTAATCCAGCCCCCAAAAAGAGAAGGTCGATCTCTTCCTCAATTGCTGTTGTGACCAGGTCATCATAATCAGAAACAGCTACCATCACATTTAAGCCAATCGTACCTTTTGATAATTGCTTTGCCTTTCGTATCTCATGACGTAGAGATACGAGATTTTCCTGCCTGTAATTCACTTCCTCATTGTTCTTGAGCAGTCCCAGACCTACTGAAGACATTACACCAATACAACCCTGATCAGCAACTGCTGATGCCAAACCAGACAAGGAAATCCCCACTCCCATTCCTCCTTGAATTATTGGTGTGTTGATGATCATATTGTCTATCTTGAGTACGGGTAATTCGGTTGATATGTTCTTTTTTTTCATTTTTTTCCTTTTTTGCTTGGATGATTTTTGTGCTATTGTTCATCTCTTTTTTTGATACCATTAAAGATGATATCGAGCATTCTATTGCTCTCTTGAATAATGTCATACCCTTCCTGATTTTGAAGCATTGGATATTCTAGCCCTTTGATGGCTATAGCGAGCATTCGAGCAGTGCATTCAACATCATCTATAAAAAAATCGTTTTGATCAATCCCATCTTGCAGAAGTTTACTCAGCACTGTATTTTCATAGTCATGAAATTCTTTGCGGACCTTTTCCACAAAGAAATAGTGATCCAGATATTCTTGTGTGAGCATTGGATAAAATTTTTTCAGGTCTTCAAGATGTTCCATACGTGCGGTGATATATGCACGAATCTTATCCTCAGGTTTGTTCGCTGACAAAGCTGCTCCATTCAGCTTGGTCTTGAAATGCTCAGAATCTTTCTTGATCACTTCGCCAAAAATAACCTCTTTACTCGGGAAGTAATAATATAAGGTTGCTTTTCCAATATGAGCTTGAGTTGCGATATCTTCCATTGTAGCTTTCTTGTACCCGAAACGGGCAAAAACCTCTTCTGCAGCAGTGATGATCATCTTCTCTTTCTCGTTCATTATAACTCCATTTATAATTTTTGACTAATATGGTCGAGCGGTCGAACCGTGTCAAATTAAATGGTTAATTATTTTTGTGTAAGACTAACCTTGATGTCTAACATTTTTATTTTTTGTTTTGATAAAATTTTTAACGGTTTCAAAGGGTCTTTTTCCCATGTTTCTGTATCCTCTATGAGGACGTTCATAATTGTAGTG
>DRBZ01000083.1 GCA_011043895.1 Candidatus Cloacimonadota bacterium | reverse complement strand
TTTATCCGTGCAAACATCGATATCTCCTATGTTTGACACTCAGATATTTGCCTGATTAAATCTATGTCAAGTCATTTCACCCAATTCTGTGGCACCACGTTTTGAGAAATCCCAAACCCGAAACCCCATGAATAAAGGGTCGGCCGCTTGTTAGTTGGCAGTAACTGTAAAAGAAAAGTATAAGATAATTACATGACAAATATTGATTGAGACATGTATAATTTTATAAAAAAATAAATTGAATAATTATTGTAAATTTATAAGTTTTTATTAAATTTTATCGAAAACTTAGTGCCTTTTGATGTATCCAGCTCAATCTCGCCATCGATCTGCTGTACAAGACTTGTGACAAGTTGAAGCCCAAGTGTTTGTGTGTTTGTGAAATCGATTTCTTTTGGGAAAGGTTCGCCATCATTTGCAATAATAAGTTCTATTTCATCATTATCTTTATAATGCATAATGACTGTAATTTTGCCCTCTTTCCCTTCTGCGAATCCATGCTTGAAAGCATTAGTGATCAACTCATTAATGATCAATCCGCAGGGAATCGCTTTACTGATATCAAGGGTGACTTCCTTAATATTCAGATCCAGTTCGATGTGACCTTTTTGCAGCTCAAAACTTGCAAGAAGCTGGAGTATCAGAGCAGTAATATAATCAGAAAAATCTATATGAGCAAGATCGGATGAGCTATAGAGCTTTTTGTGAACAAGCCCGATAGATTCGATGCGATTTTGTGCCTCATCAAAAATGATCCGTATATCGTCGTCCTCGATATTCTGTTTCTGGATATTCAATAAACTAGAAACAATCGCAAAATTATTTTTTACACGATGATTTATTTCTCTGATCAATAATTCTTTCTGTTCCACTTCATCTTTTAGCTGTTTTTCTGCTTCAATTTGTCTGGTAATATCCCAACCGGTAATAATAGCACCTTGTGGAAAGGGAGCAATGGTGATATGCCAGTGCTTGACTCCCGAATCATTCTTGTACTGAGAATCAGGAATCACAACCTGCTCTCCTGTTTTTATTGCCTTCATCATCACAGCATACATGTCTTTTTCATGTTTATTAGCATAATCTTTATACATCACATCACCGATCTTAGGAGGTCGGCTTCGTGCCTCTTGCAGTGCTTTGTTAAATCGTACGATCTTACCCTGTTTATCCACAACAATGGTTTCAACAGGATTGTACTCAAACAATGTAGTGCTGAACTCCTCTTTTTGCTTGATGAGTTCCTGAGTTTTCTTCCTTTCTGAGATGTCGCGTGCAATTGCCAGCACCTGCTTTTTACTATCAACATTGATAATTCTGGAGTGAATCTCAACGGGAATTCTTGAGCCATCTTTACATTTTAGAACGGTCTCAAATAACACTGAGTGTGTTTGAAGAAGTTCATGTTTTTTATTGCGTGAATACTCTGAACTAGGAGGTACTCTGATATCATTCAGTGTCATATTATAGAGTTCATTACGGGAATAACCGAGTTTGTGGATGACTTCATCGTTGACTTCTACAAAATTAGTCAACGTGCCATCATTTTCAATTCCATGCAACATAATCATGTCATGAAGACTATTATAAAGTGAGCGGTATTTATTCTCACTCTCTCTTAGTTGTTGCACGATATTCTTTTGTATGGTAATATCCCTACCCACAGCCTGAATTTCTGTTATCTTATCATTATCAAAAATAGGGCGTAAATTTATCCAAATCGTTCTTTCTCTCTCATCAACTGATAACATTCTTGCTTCGTATTCGACTGTATTTCCGCTGAGAGCTTCTTTGTAATACTGTATCGATTTTTGTTTATCTTCTTCGATAATTATGTCATGTATCTTCTTACTGAGAAGGTCTTCTGTAGTATAGCCGAGAATGTCTTTGAACTGTCTATTGATTTTTTTTAGAATCGCTTTATTGTCCGATATCCAGATAATGTCATTTGCATTTTCGAAAAGGTCTCTGTACAATCTCTCAGATTCTCTTATTTTTTGTTCGTTCTCTCTTTGTTCGGTAACATTTATGAGCACTCCCTGCCAGAGGATGTTACCATTTTCTTTATATGTTCCTCGGCTTATAGTCCGTACCCAGATGACATCACCAGAGTCAGCTTGGATTCGATATTCATGGTTCAATGGCTCATTATTCTTTATGGAGTTTTCCGCAATTTCCTGTAGTGTCTTAAAATCATCAGGATGGACATGATCGAAGAATTGATTGGCATCATTTCCTATCTTATTCGCAAAATCTTTTCCTACCATCTCTTCAAAGCCGGGACCAACATATATCATTTTTCGTTCTTCTGTTTTTGGTTCAATTTCATAGATATATACTATGCCGGGGAGATTTTCGGCAAGTGTACGGAATTTTTCCTCGCTTTCTCGTAATTGTTCCTCTTTCTTCCTTTCCTTTGTCACATCATGAGATATGCTAACAAGAGCTGAGGGTCGACCATTGCTATCCTTCAGCACCCAGATATGGCTATCAAATAGCACTTTTTCCCCATCGGCAGTAACATTAATCACCTGCCCATTCCAATATCCCTTTTCAAGGACCAGTTTCAGGATATCATCTTGTGCTAGTGAGTCATGTGTATTCTCGCTTAAAATTGCAATATGTTTTCCAAGTAATTCTTCCTTCTTATGCTTCAGGATCTTAGCAACAGCGTCATTAACATAGGTGATTGTTCCCTTTAGGTCTGTGATAACCACAGAGTCATAAAGGTTCTGGAGTACATGGCTATGAAAGCGAAGTTCATCCTCGTACTTTTTTCTTTCAGAAACATCTCTGATTATTGATATTACATAATCCTTCCCATTTCTTGCAAGGATATGAGAGCTGATCTCAACAGGTATTTTCTTTCCTCGTTTGGAAACGAAGACATTATTAAATGTGAAGTGTCTTTCTTTTTTCAAAGTAGATATAATATCATTTTCACGAACTGAGGTTGTGTTGTCATCAAGGTCTGCTGGTGTCATTGTAAGAAGTTCATCTTTGGTATAACCAAAAAGATTTACAGCAGAATCGTTAACTTCGATGATCTTGCTGGATTTATTATCATCTGTGATGCCGTGAACAAAGATCGCATCATTGAGATTGTTGAATATAGTTTGAAATTTGATTTCACTATCCAAAAGAGCAGATTGCATTGCTTCACGGTCTTTCTCATCGAGACGTATTCTTTTACGTAAAATCTCGGGTTCAGATATCTCTTCTAGAATGCGGAATAGTTTATCTATATCCAAAGGTTTCTTGAGAAATCCTTTTACTCCGATGTCAATCGCTTCAAGAAGATAATCTGGCTGGGGATAGGCAGAAAGCAAATATACATCAATTTCTGGATCAACACTTTTCATGCGACGAGCCATTTGCAGGCCATTCATTTCTGGCATATTGATATCGGTAATCACCACATCCGGATGGTGCTTGTGATACAATTCCAATCCTTCTTTACCATTTATTGCAGGAATAACCTCCTTGACCCTGCGACGGAGAATTTCTACCAACGAATAGAGGACAATGGTCTCATCTTCTACATACAGTACTTTGATTGGAAGTTTATCCATATTTCTGATCCATAAGTCATTATTGAATAGCTACAAGAGCCAGATTATTTTCAGTAAAATGAAATCCTTGCTTTATGAATGTCAATAAATAAATCTCTTATCCACTAGTTTTCGGTTTTTTCCATCTTCCCTTTTTATAGATTAAATATGCAATAAAACTGCTGACGACATTACTCACTATCATTGACCACCAGAGTGACTCATAGGGGAATGTCGAGAGAGGAACAGAAAGTGCATGGAATAGCGGCTGCAAGAAACTTTTTTGCACAAAAGGAATAGATAAAACCGAACCAGAAAGTATGTACACCATTGGAATCCTGATGAGCCATAAACGACCGATATTAAGCAACATCACGGGTTTCGTATGACCAGAGCCGTTGAAAACACCAATAAATACGAAGAGTATCGAGAATAGGAAGGCTGCAACAGGGGTTACTTTGAACATACGTTTTCCTACACAGATGACATCTGGGTCGTTGATGAAGAATTTGGTTATTGATCCTCCAAAAAGAAATACAAGCAAACATCCTGTGAGCATGATTGCCAGCACAAGTATCACTGCGACTTTTACGCTCTTCTCAGCACGGTGGATCTTCTGTGCCCCGATATTCTGACCGATAATTGAAGCGAGCCCATTACTGATACCCATCGCAGGCATCATGAAGAAACCGATAATTCTGTTATTGATTGCGTATGCCGACATGACTACAGTTCCAAAAGAGTTAACGAAACCCTGCAGAATAATAAAGCCAAAACTGGTCATGGACTGTGCAAGCGAAGCAGGAATACTAATATTCAAGATCCTTTTAAGCATTTCTTTTGCAGGTTTGATGTCCGGCAATGTTGGAATAATATAGGGTGTTTTACGGAACAGGAATATTATAGCGATCACTGCGGCGATGAAGCGTGAAAAGAGCGTGGCATAAGCAGCTCCAATAGTTTCAAGACGTGGAAAGAAGCTGATACCAAAAATCATAAATGGATCAAGGATCAAATTGATAGCAACTGATATGATCTGTATCTTCATTGGGGAAATTGTGTCACCAAGCCCATGTGAAAAACTCTGGTAAGAGAGAAAAATGAACATGAAAACCATGCCAAAAAGTATGATGGTGATATACTGTTTTGCCAGGTTGAATATCACGTCAGGTGTTTGTAAAATCCTGAGAATGTCATTAATAAAAAATAGCCCTATGAAGATAAACAGGGTAGTAAAGCCGATCATGATTAGAACAAACTGCCCGACCACTTCCTTCATCTTCTCGATCCTGTTCGCTCCTTTATATTGAGCAATGAGAGAGGTGCCGGCAATAACAAAACCGAAACCAAAAGATGAGAGGAAGAAGATCAGAGGGAATGCAAGACCGGCAACTGAAACGGCATGCTGGGCAGTCTCACCAAGCTTCCCCAGCCAGAATGCGTCAGTAAGATTGTAGAAGGTCTGTAGAAAGTTCGAAAACATAATGGGCAAAGAGAGTCTGACCAAGTTCTTGAGAAGATTGCCCTGTGTAAGATCCATTCCTGTGTATGCCATGTATTTATCCTGAATTAGTAACAGTCATGAATTATCTGGAGGGAATATTAAAGGTATTTTACCACAAGATCATACACTTCATCAACTGTGATAGCTTTCACGCACAGATTATCATTACACGTAGTTTTTCTATGATTAAATGCACTCACACAGGGAGAGCATCCAAAGTTCGTATATAATGGAATACAATTCTCTCCAATCGGTCCGTATAAAGCAGGAGTTTCCGGACCAAAGAACACTATATTGATGATTGGTGTCATGCTCGCAAAGTGTGCTGGCCCCGAGTCATTTGTCACAAACACATCGCTAATGTTAAAAAGTGTTATAACTTCCCGCAGCGTTGTTCGATTGGTGAGGTCGATTGTTTTCTCGGGAATTGCAGAATAGATCTTATCTGCATCGTATAATGCCTTACCCACCCCAATAACAATGATAAACACATCTTCAATCCTTGCCAGTCGTATTGCCAGCTCCAGATATTTCTCGATGGGCCATGCCCTGATAGGAAGAATACCTGCGTTGGGATTGAGTATCACGCTTTTTGAAGATTGAGTGAAATTACTGTTGATAGATTGTAGCTTTGAGAATAAAGTGCTTTTTTCTTCATCTGAGATTTCAATCATGGGTACTTTTGGAACATCATTAACGTGTTTCTTCAGTTTGGGAAATTCATTTGCAGGTGCAGTCAAAGAATATACAAGATTGAAGAAATTATATGCAATATGCTGATGCGGATTGTAACTCACTTTGTGAGTGAGAAAATTTCCACGATACAATCCTTCCATATGAAATTTATAAAAACCAACACGATTATGCGCTCCAGAAAGATATGAGATAATGCTGGTAGCACGAGAAAAAAGTTCCATATCTATATAGGTATCGATGGGTATCTTTTTTAATTTATTTAGAACAGAGAGTGTCGAGAACACAAATCTTGAGAAATTCGTACAGTCAATTGTGAGAATATTTTCTTCCTCAATTGTACCGGTTATGGATACACTTTCTCTGTTTTCTTTGAATATCAGAAAATAGAGTGTCGAATCAGGGAAAAGCTCTTTTGTTCTCTGCAGTGCAGAATAAGCAATGATAGCAGAACCCATCTCAGACAATTCAACAAAGAGAATGTTCTCGGGTTGTACAGGTTTCTTTAACGATGGCTTGAAGAGTGTGCGTAGCAAATAGAGTACCGAGAATAGAGCACAGATAGGAATTCCGAGCCATTTATCTATCTTTCTAATATTTTCTACATCCATTATTTCTATCCTCAACGATTTCTGCTCATACTTTTTTTGATGTCCCCAAATGGTCAAATTTATTTACAAATATAAAGAGAATCTTAAATCTATCATTCAAAAATAATATTAAAATATCTATGAAAAAAAGTAATATTAAAATAGTATTTACAGACCTGGATGGCACACTACTCAGGCAGGACCGTCAGATCGGCGGTAGAGACTTGAACACATTGCATAAACTCGGCAAGGCTGGGATAAATAGAGTGCTTGCAACCGGAAGGTCATTATTTTCTTTACGCCGAGTTTTACCAGATGATTTTCCGATAGATTATGTGGTGTTCTCTTGTGGTGTTGGATGCATGGACTGGCGAAAAAAAGAGATACTCACTTCAAATACACTCCCCAAAAAACAAGTACAGAAAATCATTGCAACTCTTATAGAACAAGAAATTGATTTCATGGTGCATAAACCTGTTCCAGACAACCATCACTTTCACTATCATAGAGCACGAGAGAGTAATCCAGATTTTGATAGACGTCTCTCATTCTATGCGGACTACGGAACTCCGCTCAAGGTAAATGCAGTATATTCATGTGATGCATCTCAGGCATTGGCAATACTTTCAGACGAGGGGCAGTTTTACCAGATTTGTGAAAAGCTGAGGAATGTCAGAGTCATTCGAACCACTTCTCCACTGGATCATACTTCGATCTGGGTTGAGATCTTTCCTGAGCATGTCTCGAAAGGGCATGCAGCAGAATGGTTGTGTGACCATCTTAGTATTCCAAGAAATTCTTCGATAGGTATCGGGAATGATTATAATGACATTGAGCTTCTCGAGTGGACACATTATAGCTTTGTAGTAGATAACGCACCTCAGGAGTTGAGGGATAGGTTCAATGCGACTTCTTCGAATCAATGCCATGGATTTTCTGAAGTGATATACAGAAAGGTTTTTCACTATGACGAATAATAATTACAATGTCGATGATGTGCTGCATGAGCTTGGAGAAAGAGCTAAAGAATTGAATTGTATCTACAAAATAGAAGAAATTCTCAAAGATTTTACATCACCTTTGGAAGATATTTTCATGAGGATCGTAAAGGTTATTCCACCAGGCTGGCAGTTTGTTGATATATGCAAAGCAAGAATAATGTATGAGGACAGAGAATATCCTTCGAATTTTACAGAAACGAAATATTCACAACATGCACATATCATTGTTGATAATAAAGAAGTTGGTCGAGTTGAGGTTTTTTATCTGGAGCCGATTTTGAATAAAGATGAATGCCCATTCCTTGTTGAGGAACAAAAACTGCTTGATAATATTGCTGGTCGTTTAGGTACATACCTTTTTCACCGTCACTTGAAAGAAACCTTTGAGATGTGGCAGAAAGCAAGTGAAATCTATCAAAATCTGAAGAAACACGAACAAAAGATTTTTAAGATTTTGGAGAATACTGATGTTGATTCAATCTTAACATATCTTAAATCGCCAGATACAACGGTAAGCTCCCCGGAAGAATTAGAACTGGCATTGGAACCGCATTCCGAGAATCACTGGAAATGGAGAATGAGTATGGTGAAGTCAATCGCAAAGAAACTCGATCCAGAGAAATTCGGTGTGAAAGCGCTTTATCTCTGCGGAAGTACTAAAAATGCAAATGCGGGACCTAAAAGCGATATTGATATCATTGTGCACTTTGAAGGAACGGATGAGCAGAAGATCCTATTAAAAAATTGGTTCGAGGGATGGAGTCTGTGTCTCTCAGAAATTAATTATCTTAAAACTGGTTACGAAACTGAAGGATTGATAGACCTTCATATAATTACTGATGAAGATATACAAAAAAAGGATTCTTATGCAACTATGATATCAGGTATTCATAATACTGCCAGAAAGATTCCATTAATGAAGCAATCTAGGAAAAATTCATGACTACATGTTTTTTTGTGTCCGACATGCATGGGCATATTGATAGATATAAGAAGTTATTTTCTGAAATACGATCACATCGACCCGACATCCTATTCATCGGAGGTGATGTGCTTCCCGGTGGAGAAATATATAGAAAAAAGCTTAAAAAGTATTATTATAATTTTGTCATGGATTTTCTTGTGCCCGAGATGGAAAAACTTAAAAAAGAATTAAGAACAGAATATCCAGAGGTGTATATAATCATGGGGAATGATGACTCCAGAGTGAATGAGAAATACTTCATCGCTGCAGATGAGATGGGTGTCTGGAAGTATATTAACGAGAAAAAAGTATGCTATCAGAATTACACTATTTTCGGGTATTCATACATTCCTCCCACTCCATTTATGCTGAAGGACTGGGAAAAGTATGATATTTCTCGATTTGTCGATGTGGGTACTGTTTCACCAGAGCAAGGAGTGCGTTCTGTGAATAAAGATATAAGAGAAATCCAATATGAAACTATTCAGCGAGATCTTAAAGAGCTGGCTAAAGAACAAGATTTGTCATCTGCGATCTTCCTCTTACATGCTCCACCCTACAGAAGTGCTCATGACCGAGCTGCGCTGGATGGAATGAAGGTTGACCACGCGCCCCTTGATGTGCACGTCGGAAGCATTGCAATACAGCAGTTTATTAAAGAAAAACAACCCTATATAACGTTGCACGGACATATACATGAATCATCCAGAATTACTGGCAAATGGTATGAGAACATCGGACGAACACACACCCTCTCTGCTGCTTATCATGGTAAAGAACTGGCACTTATAATCTTCGATCTGGAAGATCCATTCAGGGCAAAAAGACTTATCCTGTGAGGTTTCTATGAAGAAAATTATACTATTATTCCTATTCATATCAATCATTTCCTGTGTGTGGGCACAGGTGCTCCAGCAGCAGGAAATCGATGTTATGGAAAATTTACTGAAAGATAATGACATGTCTTTGCAATCTTTGAATTTTCTCAAAGATTGGGCACGAGACACCAAATTAAAGCTGCCAATAGTTATTGATATATTGAATAATCCGCTGCATTTTCCTGAACTTGTGGATGCTACAGACCAACTTTGTGCCAGTCACGAACCCAAAGAAATTATCTATAGCTATACAGATATCCTCTATCAGGCGAAATGGATCAACTCGTTTGATAAAGGTTTATTTCAGAATTACTGGGAGGATAACGTTACAAAACCGGAAGATATCTTTGATTATGTGGAATATGTGTGGGAATTCACGGATCACTTTTACCATAAGGCATGGGAAAAAGTAAGTAATGATGAAAAAGACATCCTTACCTATCTATCGTATTCACTCTGGATGGAGGAGCAGGATTCGCTTAAATATAATGCATTCTATGAAGAGCATGGTGTCACCGAATATGACAGTTTGAGTATCGAGGATGATGTCATTCCGATCATTAAAAAGATTGATTTTCCAAATTTGATGTATGCTTCTGCAATTTCACAAATTGGATTCGACCTGCTATTTCAAAATGTTTCGACATTATCGTTTATAAATAAAAAACCCTTAGTTCGATCGACTCGCTGGGGAAAATTTTGCATCGGAACCACACATATTGATAGGCATGAAAAGAAGTATGTGTTCATTTTCGATCCAGCAGGAGATGATCTCTATCATGGAACCATCTCTACAGACTGGGAAATCCCCTATTATTGGATGTTGGATCTGAAGGGAAATGATACGTACAGTAACAATACAATTGGAGGATTGTTTCATACTTTTGCCGGAATTGGAATTTTACTTGATTTCGAAGGTGACGATATTTTTCATGGAGATGATTATACGATTAGTACATTTCTCGGTTACAATCTACTCTATGATATGAAAGGGAATGATATCTATGACGGAGGATTGAACAGCATCGCAGCGGGAACATTCGGGCTCTCGATACTTATTGATGAAAAGGGTAATGATAAGTATTCTACCACGGAATTAGGAGAGGGTTTTGGCGGTCCACTCGGAGCAGGATTACTTATCGATGCTGATGGAAGCGACCTTTATTATGCAGGTGGAAAGTATCTTCATGCACCCCTTGCACCATTTGACCATCGTGCGTTATCACAGGGTTTTGGATTTGGTATTCGTCCCTATATGGGAGGAGGTATTGGAGTGCTCTATGATCATGCAGGAAATGATGCCTATCAGGGAGGTGTGTATAGCCAGGCAGTGGCATACTGGTATGCACTCGGTATCATCATAGATAAAACGGGTAATGACTTTTATACTGCGGTGTATTATCCGCAGGGAAGCGGTATTCATCTTGCAGGTGGCTTTTTGTATGATGAAGAGGGCGAAGATCATTACTTTTCTAAGCATGGTCCCGGTCAAGGTGCAGCTCATGATTATGCAGTTGGCTATCTTGTGGACAGAGCTGGCAATGATATATATTCGGTCGAGGGCGGGAACGGACTAGGGCTCACGAATTCTGTTGCTCTATTTCTGGAGGTTACAGGGGATGATAGATATGAGAGAAATATTACCAGCAATTATGGTTTTGCAAATACTGCAAGGAATACCGGAAGTATTGGCATTTTCCTTGATACAGGCGGAGAGGACATTTATCCGATCTATGCTGATTCGATTGACTATCATGAGCGATACAAAAACGATACACAGTGGTCATTCGGCACGTATGGTGTCGGTAAGGACACCAGCATGGTTGTTCCTGAAGTCGAGCCAATGGAAGAAGCGCAGGAAAAAGAAGTGGCAACAGTTGATTCTCTGGCACGCATCAAGGAAATTTTTTCCATTGCATCGGAATGGGGAGTGGGCAGCAGTGCAAAACGCGTGGCAAGAGCTGCAGAAATTTTACTGAACCGGGATGAAGAAGCAGCGAAATACATCTTTGAAAACAAGATGGACACCAAGGGTTCACTGGAGTTTCGGGCTATCTCGAATTATGCTAAGAAATCGAAGATATTTTCTGAATTCCTCCCCTGTGCGCTTACGGATGAAGATTCTGTCGTGGTGCGAAATACGATTGCGCTGATAGGAGAGATAAAGGATTCAACAATGATCGATACCTTGCTGACAGTACTCCCTGATAAACGATACGAGGTAAGTGTGCTCTCGACACTGGGGGATATTGGCACAGAGAAATGTATTGCGATTCTCAAAGAGTATATGAATTCACCCTCGGAAAAAGTACGCGTGATCGTTGCAAGAGGATTTCTTAAAATAGATACACAAGAAAGTTTGGAATTGCTTGGCGAGATGAAAGACGACTCTTCGTTCCTGATTCGTACGATGTATAAACTAAAGAAAGAATAAATCACACCACAGAGAAACACTCGGCATCATTACATTATGCTGTAGCAAGCAGAGACAAAAAGAGGTAATTTAAAAGCAAAAAGTATCACACTGAAGTTTCTCGACAGGGAGTAGTTAGGCGCAGCACGGTTGAAGCGTGGAGGATTAAAAATTATGAAAAATTGTGTATATGAATATCTCGAAATATTTAGAAATTTAATATATCCTGTCCTCTTGTCATTCTTTTCGTGACTAACCAGTGATTACATAATTTGAATAATAAGAATTATAAGATAATCATGCAAGATTAGCTGCAAATAATTGAATTATATCTCCAAAATATTCTAACTTATCTACATCTGAAGGGAAAAATCTATCTTCTATTTTATCTTGATATTTCGCATTAAGGTAATCAATAATTTCTTTAATTGTACAACTAATCTTCTTGACTAACTAAGATACATTATTGAAATAGTGTCTCACGAAAGGAGAAGACAGATGGATAAGCTGAATCAAAAGATGACGACGAAGGATCCTGTTGAGAAGCTAGCTCGGAAGCGATTATCCGTATTGCAGTTA
>DRBZ01000090.1 GCA_011043895.1 Candidatus Cloacimonadota bacterium | reverse complement strand
TTGACTTCTCTTTCCCTAATAATTTTTTCAAGTACTTCATTACTTAGCATGTATCCTCCAAGATTATTTTTTTTCACTTTCTTATTATCTCAGAAGATTACACAATATTTTTTACACTCCCTAAAAATACGGATCTTCATCAATATTACCTTCTCCCTCATGCCCGAATTCGATGTTATTATATTTTGTATAGAAATCCTGAAATTCTATTTCGGTTCCTGCCTGAATCGTCAAAATTACGTCATTTTCTATTGTTACATCACCTACTACTCGAACAGTATCTACCTGCCATATAGTATTTTCATCTATAGTGCCAGATACTTCTATCGATGATCTTTTTCTACTCATATCTATTTTGATTTCAGTATCAGGTTCAAAGAATGAATTAGTGATTTCATTATCAGCAAATATCTGACATCCATATCCTTCTGCTGGAGAACCTGGAGATACTCTGTAATCACCATTTTCAGGATCTACAAGCTGAGAGTCGATGCCAATGATATTATCCAATGCAACCCAACTGACCACCTGAGGTATGGTTCAGCCGTATTCGCATAACGCAACGAAATGTTTTGTAGAATCAGCATTGATTACTGAATCTGAGTGATATGACCAGTTATCAATCAAATCAGGAACACCATAAGTGAGTAGAAAACGCTTATAGCAATATTTGCTCCCGTTGGAAGCAATTCCAATGAAGTTCCATGCAGATAATGAAAATCCCAATCTGTATCTACGGCATCCACAATAAGGTTCCTTTCCAAAGTGATTCCCCCACCTGCACCTTGAATACGTATCCCATAGTCATGGGGTTTATAAAAAGTGCAATAAGTAACTGATCCTGTGGGAAATATCTCATCAGGGGGAAGATTGATACCTCGATAACGAATATTTCCATTGATGATGATGCAATTATCGATATCCAGCTTATTTGCACAATAGGATATGGATATTTCTTCTCCCTTAAGATCGAGTATTGCACCATTCCCTTCAATACAGACATCTATCCCCTCATCTGAAGAAAGTGAACCTGTAATCGGATTAAAGATCTTCCCTATGAGGAGTCCACCAGTATAAACCTCTCCCGTTTCTAACTGCAAATACTTATCATAATCTCCATAAGAATCTGCCGTATCATATACCTCTTTCAGGCTCATACTTGTCAGCATGGAGGGTAAAAGAATTATTATCAGCAAGATAGAAAAGTACTTTTTCATACTAACCTTTTAGATGATATTCAATGTATGTTTCTTTTTGGTCAAGCATTATAAATTAAGAAGTTTTTGTCTATTTTGGATATAATTAGCAAACCAAACCTTTAACTGCTAAATTTTTTAAAAACTCAAAAAAAATTTCTTGACGCTACGGTTTGCTGTGTTACATTTATTAATAAATCAAAATTAAATATGAATATGGAGGTATAATGAAAATCAGACCCATTGATGATCGTGTTCTTCTTGAAACATTGGAGTCAGAAGAGAAAAAAGTTGGAAATATTATTATCCCAGATACTGCCAAAGAGAAACCACAAATCGGTAAGATTATTGCCGTAGGAAATGATGAAGATCTTCAAAAGCTTGTCAATGAAGGAGACAAAGTCATATATGCAAAATATGGTGGCACTGAGATCGAACTCGAAGGCAAGAAATATCTCATTGTACAGCGATCTGATATCTTAGGGATCGTGGAATAAGTTACCAAACTCATTTTACATGACCTTTGGAGTGTATGCTTCAAAGGTCATTTTTTATATCAACCAATAACGATTTTGCGCCTCTCTCTTCACTAACCCCTTTAACTCCATTTGCAGTAGAATACTGGAAAGCTTTGCTGGGCTTTCATCAGTTAATTCAACCATCTTATCAAGCGAGAGATTTTTGTTATTATCGATGAGTAATTTGAATAGTTTCTCTTCTGTTTCATCCAGCTTGATTTTAGGTTGTATATCCTTTGCCCTTTTTTCTTCACCCAGCTGCAATTTCACTTTATATTCTTCAAGGATGTCTTCCGGTTTACAGACTATTTTTGCCCCGAGTTTTATCAGATAGTTTGGACCTTCGCTCATGGGTGAGTTAATATTTCCCGGTATCGCATAGATGTCTCGATTTTGCTCTAATGCATATTTCGCAGTAAGCAGCGCTCCACTGGTTCGAGCACCTTCCACTACCAGCGTACCTTTACTCATACCACTGATGATCCTGTTACGATTAGCAAAATTCCACGCTTCTATTTTCTCACCCAAGGGAATTTCTGAAATTAGTGCACCGTCTGATAAAATTCTTTCTGCAAGTTTTCTGTTAGCTGAAGGATATACTATATCTAGACTTGTCCCGAAAACTGCGATCGTTCTTCCTCCGGCATTGAGAGCTTCGTGATGAGATGCACTGTCAATACCATAGGCGAGACCACTTATGATCGAAAAACCTGATTGTGCTAATTTTGGAACGATCTTTCGTACAGCGATCTTGCCATATTGTGTTGGCTTGCGAGTTCCAACTACCGCAAATGCAGGTTCATCTTCAGGAATGAGTTTTCCTTGCATGTATAACAGAATCGGAGGATTATAAATATATTTTAACAAATGAGGATATTCATCATCAATGATTGATACAAGACAAACTTTGTGTTTATCCAACAACTTCAACTGGGTTTCAACAAATTCTCTTGAATCAAAGTGTATAATATTTTCAATAACTTTTTTTGGAATAAATGTTAATTCTTCTAACTCATCTCTGGCTGCTTTGAATATATTTTTCGGAGACGAATATTTTGTTAATAATTTTTGAATTATACCCGGACCAAGTCCTTTAATAGAGACCAGTCTAAGCCATGCAGGATATTCTGAAGTATTCATAATCACTCACTGTTTATAATTCCAATATATCTTTGATCTTAAATTTCAATGCTTCGAGATTTTCACCACTCACCGCTGAGATAGCTAAAACTTCACAGGAACATATTTTGCGAAGAGCTTGTTTTGCTTTGTTGATAATTATCTCTTTCTTTTCAAACGGTAAAGTGTCAATCTTATTGAGGACTACTAACTTTCTTCTTCGGTCTAGTTCAGGATTATAGGAATGTAGTTCATCATGTAGTATTTGATATTTTTCTACAATATTTTCTGAGTCAATATCTATAAGAAAAAGAAGTACTGAGGTTCTTTCTATATGCCTGAGGAATTGTAACCCAAGTCCTTTTCCATCGTGAGCTCCTTCAATAATACCGGGAATATCTGCTATAACAAAGGTTTTATATTCTCCGACTTTTACCACACCAAGACAGGGCTCAAGTGTAGTGAATTCATAATCTGCAATTTTAGGATGTGCAGATGACAGATGACTGATAAGTGTAGATTTTCCTGCATTGGGAAAT
The DNA here is from genome assembly GCA_011043895.1 of Candidatus Cloacimonadota bacterium. Lineage (GTDB taxonomy): Bacteria > Cloacimonadota > Cloacimonadia > JGIOTU-2 > JGIOTU-2 > Celaenobacter. The sequence continues at coordinate 9,115 of DRBZ01000090.1, read as the reverse complement.
CCGACTAATCCTACATCAGCCATGAGTTTAAGCACTAACTCATAATGTTTTTCCTCACCTTCTTTTCCAGGTGTAGTTTTGCGAGGAGCCTGATTCGTAGAAGTTTTATAATTCGTATTTCCCCTTCCCCCATTTCCACCATGAGCCAGCACCACATCTTCATTATCTTCTGAAAGATCGGCAATTTTCGCAATTCTATTGTTTTGTTCATCTATCTCATATATCTCTGTTCCCACTGGCACAGTTATAATAATATCCTGTCCATCATGTCCTGTTTTATTCTGCCCCATGCCATGCTGTCCTTTGCTTGCAAAGAACTGTTTATTATATCTGAAATGTAAAAGTGTATTTACTTCTGCAGAAGCAACCGCAATAACATCTCCCCCACGTCCTCCATCTCCACCATCTGGACCTCCTTTGGGAATAAACTTTTCTCTTCGAAAACTCATACAGCCATTTCCGCCGCGTCCACCCCGAACATGTATTCGTGCAAAATCAATAAACATATTTAAACCTTCTTAAATCTTAAATCGTTAATCTTTATTAGAAATTAGAAAAAATAATAAAGAATATTGAACACCGATTGAAGATTTTTGATGTTTTAGTTTAAAATCACGCACTTCTGTGTTGTCAATATTTCCTTACCTTTAGAAATTGAGTAGAAATATATCCCATTAGCTACTTCTTTTCCATCATTATCATGTAGATCCCATATATATTCATTTTTTCCTGATTTTAGGGAATATAATTCCTCTAGTCTGACAAGTTGCCCTCGTATGTTGTAAATCTTCAGTTGAATATTATCATAAATTTTGTTTAGTGAGAATGATATTGTTGTTCTACCCTTTATGGGATTTGGATAATTGAAAAGGCTTGATATGATCGGTTGCGGTTCAGGAGGATCGCTAACTCCGACCTGTGGAAGGGGACCATAGGCAGTTTCAATATACTTTACTGTTGCATTTCCGATAGCATCATCTGTTCTAACCTGATAATAATACCAGTCATTTGGACTTTCTATGTAAGGATTCGTATCCTGAGATCTCCAATCATTCCATTCAATAATACCGACATTATCAAACCATGCATAAGAGGTTCCCGACGAAGGAGCTTCTGACTTAAGATAGATATCAATATAGTTAGTATTTGCAGGCATATTTAGCACTTTATAATAGTAAGTCCAATCTGTATCACCAACAATATCCGTTGTCACATAATCCGAACCAAGAAGGTAACTATACCAACGAGTTTCATAATATCTCACTTGAATATTCACTCCTCCAGCATTTTGTGTCTTTATACATCCGTGCAAAGAATAATTCGTTGAATCCGAATATCGTTTTAATCTTCCTTCAAAATTCGTGATAAGATCATAATAATTATTTGAATCCCACTCATGTGCCAAAGATCGCTGACCTTCATAATGAACTGTATTATCATAAAATTCCTCTGGTTCGATCAAATCCCACATAGTACATCCTTCATCCTCCATATTGCCAAACCATACATTTTCTTTTCCAAGTCTATACTCCCAATCACCTATTGGAGAAATAGAACTCATCTCGGAAATGTTTGCATAATGAGTAGTTTTCTGAGGTGCTGACATAGAATAATCATCAGTCTGTTGAAGAGTGATATAATCTGTAAATATCTGGGAGTTCACATTCATGTTGAGCGTATCAAGAATGATCTTCGCATAAACACTATCTCGATCTACATAAATATAGGTATTTAGTTCTTTTGATCGATAGGCGAGATAATCGAGAATATGAAGCCCAAATTCACCAGTTGCTGGCTGCGGTATCCAGTCATCAATATATGCTGGTTTTACTCTGTATTCATAAAAACCATTTTCGTTGATTTTTGCATTCAAGATCATGGTGGGCATGGTCTCGGGATACATCAGGTCGAATACAAAGTTGCCAAGTGAATGAGCGATGAGTTTGTTGTGATACACCTCAAATCCCTGTATGATATGCGGATGATGACAGATCACAAGGTCGGCACCAGCATCAATGGCGTGTTGTCGAATTGCTCTATCCCACATGTGTGGAACATCTGCTTTTGGATTGTATCCCTCATCTTGATAGGGATTCAGCTCTTCGGATTTATCGTACTGGCTACCTGGAGCTAATGAATACTCACTGCCTGCGTGCATCTCTATGATTTGTAAATCAGAGACATCTTCGACTTCTGCAATTTGCTGCGAGATGTAATACGGCGTCATATAGGCAAAACCTGGCTTATTGTATCCTGCATTCAGATATGGCTGGTAATTATTATACTGCCCAGTTCTGTCACTTGAAGCGAGAAAGGCAAATGTTACTCCATTCTGAGTATATAAGATCGGAGTATATGCTTCATACGAATTTGCTCCAGCGCCGGAATATAGGATCTGTTCCTGTGCGAGCACATCCTGCGTTTGTTGTAATCCAATTAATCCATAATCGAGGATATGGTTGTTTGCTAATGTTACAATGTCTATTCCGGCATAGGAAAGACCTTCAACATTATCCGGATCCCCTCGAAAATAGATAGGTTTGGTAGGGTGTGGAGTTCCCTGATCTGTTAATGGACATTCCAGATTTGCTATCGTTACATCTGCAGCATTTCCCAGCAGATTCAACGTAGGTTCAAAGATTGCTTCCACTCCATATGTCTGAATGATCCCTCCGGGATTTTCATACCCCCTTGCTAACAATATGTCTCCAATAAAATTCATGGTTATTGGAAATGAAGATGTACCTTGATCTGGTACTATCTGGCAATTAGCCCTTCCAATCATACCCGTATCATCAGTCACCTCAAGAAATACATTGTACGGATGGTCATCATAGATTACATAGGTATGTGCGGGATTCTCAACAGAACTTGTATTGCCATCTCCGAAATCCCAATGATAAAATAATGTATCGCTATCCGGATCAAATACTTCTGAAAAGAATTGCACATCAAGGTTTCTTTTACCGAATGAATCCATGTATTCTCTTCCCCGTGATGACCAGATATCCACTTCCGGAATCGCTGGCAGATCCTCTGTTACATTTAGAATATCATCAAAATACACCACTCCATCAGGATCGGTATCGAGATCGTTGATGAATAGCAATGCGGTGATTGTAGGATAATACTCAAACCAGGCAAACCAATCATCTGTGACTGGTAGATAGTAGGTATCCCACACTTGCTCAGGAAAGGCACCTTGATACACGGTGATGAACTCCTCGATATTCAGTTCTTCATGACCATCAAGCGAGTACATCAGCACATTTACGGAATCCATGATGCCAAATCCATGTATTTCCCCTTTCGTTTCTACCAATGCAGACACAGTCCATACAGAATTGGAATCGAGTGTGATTGGAGTTATCTGTTCCACTTTCCACGTATTTCCAAAGAGTTTGAGTGAGTACTGAGAATTGTTGTGAGTATTGGTTGAATCGATGCACCAGTCATTCGGATCGAAGTCCTGTCCTGGGTAGGATTCTAAAATTACTGAACTTTGTTCAAAATCCTCGATGACCTGTGCGCGTTGATGTGAGAAAAGGAGTGTCGTAATGAATAAAAAAGTAAAAAATACGATCAACCTCTTCTTATACATTATTGTATCAACAGACATTTCCTTTCAGCTTTTTGCTTCCCATCTATAAGAAGCTGATACAAATACACACCTGGAGCTACTTTTTGTCCATGTTTATCTTTTCCATCCCAAACTACCCTAAATCCGCAATCCGAAATCCGCAATCCGAATTCTCTTACCAGTTGTCCCTTAATATTATAAATTTTTATCTCAGCTTCTTCTGTAACTGGCACTGATATACCGAATTTGAACTCTGTATAACTACTGAAAGGATTAGGAGAATTTGTAATACTCATCATATTTTCTGTTTCATTATCCACTCCGTAACTCACATTCAGTATAACGGGAACAAAGAGCTCCTGCCCAACCTCAGAAACAATACGCACGTACACTTGGTAATAGCCAGTTTCAAGGTCAAGAGTATTAATTTCCAGAGGAATTTGAATATTTTGTCCTGCTAGAAGGGTTCCCTGAGGTTCTGAGGTAGTAATCCATTGTATTGGAGAATCCACAATGTAAAAAACACCTTGTGTTCTGTTTGACATATCTCCATCAGGTGTAGTTAACCGAAATGCGCACCAATCAGAAGGAGGTCCGGGTACTGTATACACATATTCACCAGTGTTGGGCAATTCATCGTCGATCAGCTCCCAAAAGTAACCGTTATCACGTGTAAACTCAAGTATTACCGTTGGATATATTCCTGAAAATTGCCATCGTAATGTATCAATTGTATCATATTGCAGGATATCTCCAGCAAATGGTTGAGTAATATTAAAGATATTTATTGAAAAATTAGTGTCTGAGGCATCGTTCAACAAAGAACCATATTCCTTAACACGTACTCGATATGCATCACCAAGTGGTAATTCTACAAGTAAGGGATACTCACCTGAATTTGGTATATTCTGAGCGATGTTTTCCCATGTTGCCCCACTATTATCAGAAATGGATAGTGAAACATTTCCAACATCACCATAACTGTACCAACGAATAGTATCCGTTGTCCCATACACAAGTGTTTCACCTCCATTTGGATAGATGACATATAAATACGAATTAGTTGAAGGCATAAGATTTAGTGTACCTTCTTTTGTGTGAGGAGGTGCACCACTTCCGTCTCCTTCTATATACCATTCAATAGGTAAATTTCCAGAATAATTTTCATCGATCTGAACATATACTTCGAAGCCATGTGCTCCCGAACTATAGATTGGATTTCCATTACCAAATCCCCATGTTATTTCTGCACCTGAGCCGGTTTGTCCATTCCAGTGAAGGGTTCCAATATCCTGTGCACCGGTCACGTTTACTCCATCTGGAAAATCTAAACGTATGCCATAGACCGGTTCATTGTCTGGACTGGAATGATAAAGATAGCACAGCAAATCCATTGGAATAACAGGTACATATGATCCCACTGTGCTGATAATCAAATCATTAGAAATACTTTTCCCTTCTTCCTTTTCCTGATCTCGAGAGAAATGTGAAAAATCAACGGCATACATAAGATCCTGATTCGACGGATTTTCAAGGGTCAGATATTCTGCAACAGTTGTATCTTGTGATAGATTCAGTGTGATTGTTTGCGGAGTCACTGTAAGGACGGGAAGTTCGGGACCTTCTTTTATCGTAAAGAGTATTGCAGTTTCATTTTGTAACTCATGAGCAGTTGGTGCATAGATATCAGAATATGTTATAAGAAGTCCCTCTGTTTGATCAAAGTTTTCTATACCGACTGTTGCATAGTTTTCATCCTGATCAACATTACCGACTGACTGATATTGAAATAATATCTCTCCATCACCAGTAGGTGTTGGATAATATTCCGGATCGTAGATGATGACCTGGAATGTCTCTTTTATCTGAGGATCATAATAGTTTTCAAAGGCATGCCATTCAACAATAAAACGGTGCTCATCCGCATCATACCAGGCATACATTTCACCATTGATGAGATTATCCCAAAACGGTGCGATCATTGCACTGGGTCCGCATCCGGAAGGAATCGTCCTATTCCTGTGATAAATAATCTCCTCACCCATTGCAAGCCACCCACTTGAGGATATCGATATACGATCATAGAATTCACCGAAATAGGTAAAGGTAAATGGAAGATTTATCATCTTTGTATACCCATCGACCGAAGCATAATCTGCTCCGAGAAGGATACCTTCTCCACCAAGCTCCGGTTTTAACTCAATCCAGTCATACACAGGCGGATCAAAAAAGCCAGTATCAGAACTTTCTATTGCATAATATCCATATGAAGAGAATGTCGGACTTGTCTCGTTTATGATACCAATTGGAATTGAAAACTCTACAACCTGCACAAGTGAATCACTTTGGAAGATCTGCAACTCAAACTGAGCAAGTTCTCCAGAAACGACTTCTTCAGGTAGAACTTCGAAGTATGTTGTATTTGTCCCTAAAGTACCAACAGGTATCGAAAAATAATCTGATTCATCTTGAATAATTGTTACTTTGCTGTTCGTACAGCTTAGCACTGCACTGAAATCGCCTGTTTCGACTGATCCTGTATTCATCACTTCTATCTGAATATCATCCTGTTGATTTTGCATAAGACAGCTATCTGCATTCTGTACGAAAAAATTGGTAAGCACTAGTTCAGGGCTCAGTATTTCAACTGGTATCATAAAAGACTGGTTCCCTGCTGAGGATTGTACTTGAGCAATGATATGCGGTGTTTCTCCATTTTTCCATTCTTCATCGATCTCGAAGAATAGATCCTCGCAGGTATGATCTGATAAACCGAGAATTTGTGGGATTGCTATCGATTCGGTTATCAATGCAAGTTCATCATCTTCAGTTGAAAACGCAATATCAATATTTTCAATTGCCGATGTCGAAGGATTTTGCAATGTGATTTCATACTCCACAGTTGTTCCCGATATCGTCTGGTCGATAAAGAACACATCGGTGAGTACTAATTGCTCATCAGCATTGACCTGTAATCCCTTTATTTCAGGCAAATAGCCATATTTCGATGCAGTGATCTGATATGATCCTGGTTCTAAATCAATATCAAGTGTTACATTTCCATTCTCATCAGTTATACCTCGTGCTATAAGATTGTCTCCATCCACAATGGTAATTACAAAACCAGATTTCTCTTGATCGACATCTATCTCTATATCGATGTAATTTTGATGCTCATTTATTTGAGAAGCACAAGTCAGTTCTATCTGTTCAGGTGTGTCAGTCCAGACTTGGAGTCCCGGATCACCTAGCAGATTATACACATAAAAATAAAACTGGTCCGAGTCTTCTGAACCTCCCCATGCATGATTATGAGGAAAGTTATTATACAACTCCATTTTACCACGAAGCAACATCTCACCGCATCGGTAGAGTTCTTCATGGGTAATTCCCTGATAGATGCCCATATCGTTACAGTTATTCCATTGAGTCTTTGTATCACGCTCACTGGGTCCAATAAATCCAATAGCTCCCTTTGGATTAGTCGGTATTCCCTCTTTCATCCACACTTCCCCAAAACACTGAGTGACTTCCTGTGCAGCAAAATCTCCCCCACCACAGGTCATGCTTGTGAGCATCGGTAACATAAAACCATTATTAAGTGATGGAATATTCCCTATTTCCAGGAAATGATAACCAGAAGAGTTCGACCAATAGCTTGGAGAGCCAAATCCACGGAAATTAATCAACGAATATCCAGAGTCTATCATATCGATCAGTTGCTGAATCCCGACGTTCATTGGATAGGTAAAAAAATCCACAGGATTAAAACCAAAATCGTAGAGTTTAAAACCGCAATTTAATTTCGTGATATAATGCGTGAACATTCCATAATCAGGATCGATACAAGAGATCATCAAAGCTTTATGATACCAGTCTTCTCCTGTTTGAGAACTCTCATACTTGATGATCTTACTCACCTGGGTTATCAAATCCATCTGGGTCTGAATGGAGAGGCGTCCCACAAAAACATCAGGAAAATAATCTGTTCCTTCCAATAGTGAATAAGGATGGTCGGATACATCATAAGGAGTGAGGTAGCCCTGCACATAGAAGGAAGGGAAAATGAAATTGCCTGTCACATCCCCCACAAGGATCACATATTCAGGTGGAATATCCCAGCTGAGATAGGCATTTTGAATATAATCTTTAATATCTTGATTATTTGGGGAAGCTCCAATTGTCGATAATGGAGTGAGTATAACTTCGTAGCCGAGTTTTGTTTTCCATTCCACGAGAGGTTGAAGTATTGTTTCGGTTCCATCTGGGCAGATGATGAGATAAGAACCAGTTTCTGTATATCGTGATTTTTCAAAACCGACGATATTGTTTAATGCAATTTTTGAAAATGATGATGAAGAGATTGTTTCATGTCTTTTGATTGGATTATCATCAATAGAGTAATCAACTTTAAATTCTGCTTCGACATTCTTGAGCACTCGAATAGTTTCTTTAGCTGGATTATATTGAAATGGTGCTATTGTAATCTGGGAAAATCGAGAACCTCTCATGATAACAGGAGTACTAATTGTGATAATATCTCTTGGATACCATTCATCCTTATAATAGAAACTTTTTCGCGCAATAATTTCATCCTCCCAACCAGCATGAAGGATCGGCTTATTGACCATTTCTTCATAAGTATCATACGTAAAGTTGTCTATTACAAAATTACCAGTTTCGGGTAAAGCAACAAGTTTCGAATAGAGTGGCAGTTGTGGTAATCCAAGATCGGAGGTTTTTGCAGAATAAGGTGTTTCAATAATTGTATATTGCTGAGCTCCCCTTTCAGCGGTGACCATTTCAAAACTATCTATATCGCCAGAAATAGTAATGGTTTCTCTATCATGAAAAATTTCAAATGATAATAACAGAGATGGTACAAGAACGAGAAAAAAAATGGGAATGAAAAGTATCCTTTTCATGCGACCTCCCCTGCTATTTTGAGTTATTGGTAGTGACTTTAACTATTTCTGTCAAGATATGTACATCCCTACCATGCATACCCCCAAAATTTTTCACAAACATGCCAACTCCGTTTGTAGATTATAGTTTTTTTGTTTTTTGTACAAGCATTTATAATATTTTTTCATATATTGGAAGCAATAAGCTACGACAGAAGCGAGTCTATAGTAGATGAACTTAGATAGCTATCTGAGTTTGTTTTTTACCTTCGAGCATAAGATATGTACAGGTTTGAGCAAATTGCAATTTCATGCTTTCGAGATCATACAGAAAGATAAGAGCTACCAGCAACAAGCTGTTAAAGGTTTTGAGGGATTGATATGTCATAAGTTGTAGTGATTCCCAGTAACACGTACACTTCACCTGCCGATAGAATGAGGTGGACCCGTTTGTCAAGACAAAAATAGGCGTTATATAAGTGTGATTCTCCATAATTATTGGGAGTGTAAAAAATAATCTTGGAGGATACATGCTAAGTAATGAAGTACTTGAAAAAATTATTAGGGAAAGAGAAGTCAAAGATATGTCGGACGTGAATTCTATAATAAAGGAATTTGCTTCTCAGCTTTT
>DRBZ01000027.1 GCA_011043895.1 Candidatus Cloacimonadota bacterium | reverse complement strand
TGGATGAATTGCAGAAAGACTTAGATAAATGGCTGTATCACTACAATTATGAACGTCCTCATAGAGGGTACAGAAACATGGGTAAAAGACCCTTTGAAACAATGAAAAATTTTATAAAAAAAAATAATAAAAATGTTAGACATCAAGGTTAGTCTTACACTCGAAGATTTTATCGATCATACTTTGCAGGCAATGGCAGGTATAGAGAAGGAATTGGGTTTTTGAGTAATAATAGAAACCCAGATAAAGATTTATTGAGAATATATCAGGACTTGTCACAAGTCGAAGAGCTTGTGATAAGTCCTATACAGAGGAGGATATAATGAAAAAATACATTATTGTAACTATCCTTATTCTCGTTTTGCACTTTTGTATTACAGCCGATGACAGGGGAGATGGAATCACAGAAAGCTTACAGGAGTCAGTGGGCATGATGGCGGGGATATCTATGGATGTTGGACCTGGACTATTAGGCTGTTATACGGCTTCAATTGGAGTGACTCAAAAACTCAAATATTCAGATAAAAGTGTGATCTTTCTGGGGAGTTATTCCAAGCATCACCAGTTTGGGTATGTCGTATGGGAGAGAAAAATATATGGAAGTAAAAGTCCATTTTTCTATGGCTACAGATTTGGACTGGGATATGTGAAATGGGGAGATCATAAGTGGTCTTTCACTCTTGAAGGTGCGAAACATTCTGATCATGGAATTAATCCATATTTATCATTCATTGTTGGAATCCGGATGAGATTATGGGACAACACACACTTGCAGGTTTCAAGTGAAGCTTTAGGGATTAGAATACCTTCAAATATTATAACTATTTCAATCCAATAAAAAAAACACACAAAAGGAAGGAAATTGCTTTTACAGAATAGTACTTGATCAAACAGAAATTGTCATTCCTGGGAAAACAGGAATCCAGAGCACTTCTAACGTTGATTGATAAACTAGTTTCCCAATCAAGTTGAAAATGACATGTCTTTTGTTAATAGATGAGAAATTTATCAGAGGGATTCTGTTAAATCGGTGTAAACGTGTCCGCCCACCGGCGGATCTGTGTGCTATTATTTTTACGGACCATACTCCAGCGGATATGCTTTCTGAAGATTTTTGCACAGCCACAAATTATAGGTCATCTCATAGTTCCCATTCCGGTAGATCATTACTCCTTTGAGCGGAACTATTTCTTCAAAATATTCTGAATATCTTTTCTCAGGACTTGTGGTATAGCGCGGATGCATGACAAAAATACCGTCCCTGCCCATGAGAGAATCCATCGGGGACCAATAGGCAAAATGGTGTGCGCTTTTTTTATCAAAAACTGCGACAGGATATTTTTTCCTGGCTGCATAGCCGAGTTCGCCGCCTGTAATGTATTTATGCGTGAAAAGAAAGGTGTTTTCTTCTAACAATTCTCTATTTTCTAACTCCTCGATCACTTCATTCCAGCCATATCCTTCCAGTGTGAGATCCATTTTGACACCCAGGTTGAGAAATCCAGTAATCGAATGAATAACAATGATAATGAGGAGCACAGCAGTCACGATCCCCGTACTCCAGAATGTCCATTTTATTGCCGGCTTTTTCCATGAGAGCATCCACCCGGAGGTGAGAATTATTGCAGCAAGATAACCCGGCATAGGCCAATGGGGAAGTATCTGCTGTGTGGCACCGATCAAAGTAAAAATGCCGATCGGGAGAAGTGCAAAAGGAAGCAGCCATCGATATTTGGGATCATTCCTATCTATTGTTTTTATCACACTCATAATAAGAATTACCATGATCCACGGAAGAAGGTAAGCAGCCTGCACGAGTACACCTTGATAGAATTTCGTGAAAGAAATAGTATGACGTCCAACACCCTTTCCAAACTGGTACGCATAAGAGATCCAATCGTGCTGAGCGTTCCAGAGAATATTCGGAAGAAAAACCAATCCGGCGAACAAAAGCCCGATATAGAGAAACGGACTTTTCCAATATCTGCGCCATTCCTTAAAAGCGATCAGGCAGAAACCTGTACTTGCGAGAAGCAGGATCGCATGATATTTCGAGAGCATCGCAAAGCCAAGACTCACACCCGAAAGAAGAAACCAAACTCCCTTTTGAGTCTGCTGAACCTTCATAATACTGAGAATAAAAATGAGCCAGAATACACCAAGCGCATTGTCCGGGATCACGAATGCACCCATTCCGACAAAGAAATAGGGGATCGTATGGAGGAATAGAAGAGAGAAGATCGCCGCTCTTCTGCTGAAGAGACTCCTCACAATGTAATACATGAGAACCGATGATACAACGAAGAGAAGAATTGCACCAAAACGCAAACTCAGCGTTGAGTATGATCCGCTCAACCATCTTCCCAGTCCGGCAGTAAGAGCCACAATCGGCGGGTGGTCGAAATAACCCCAGCCAGGAAAATACGAGCACACACCATAGTATGCTTCATCAATGCCAAGTGTCACAAAAATGCTTGCAACAAAGCGGACGATAAAACCGATTCCAAGAATGAACAATGCCGTTGTATCCTTGAAGATATCAAAGAGTGAGAGCGAAATGCGATCAAAATTTTTCATATAAACCTACTTTTCTTCAAAAGCTGCTTACGGATTTTGTATTTGAATGTCAAATTTATTGAGAAAACGTTGCCAAAAAATTTTGAAAAGATCAGATCACGTTATGAAAAAATGTGCTCCTTCCTTTAAAGATCCCTGGGTGTGGTCACCCCTTCTCATTTTTGCCGTACTTATTTGTATAATACACCTGACGGGATTCAACACACAGCTTTTCTTGTTTTTCAATAAAACGCATACGATCACTGGCGACAGATTTCTGGCTATTTTAACTTTGTTTGGAGACGGGCTTGTCGCCGCAGTTTTGTTGTTTCCATTTCTTAAGAAAAGACCGGATATTATATGGAGTGTGCTCATAGCGTCAGTTATTTATATGATCATTCTGCATAGTCTCAAGAGAATCCTCGATCTGCCCCGACCTGCAGGCGTTCTGGAAAATGACACCTTTCATATCATTGGACGACGTTTGACGAAACATGCGTTCCCATCAGGACATACAACAACGATTGTCACGCTTATGGGAGTGATTGCTTTTACGGTCAGGAAAAATGTAATATATATTTTTGGATTACTGTTTGGATTAATTGTTGGATTTTCTAGAATAGCAGTGGGTGTACACTGGCCTATGGATGTATGTGGAGGTGTAATCCTTGGCTGGCTCTCTGCATGGTTAGGAGTAGTGATCGCCAAGAAAACAAAGTGGGGATATTCACGACCGGTACAGATAATATTTTGTATTATTTTACTGGTATGTACAATTGATTTACTATTCTGGTACAATACCCACTATCCACTTGCAGAACCAGCGAAATGGGCAATTGGTCTTGTTTGTCTTGTATGGGGTTCTATAGAATTCTATAAGGTAGTATTCAAAAAATAGAATTATTCCTTGATTTTTCCAATGGGCATGATATAGAGCGGTGTTTCTTCATCAGGTAATGTGAGTAATTTTTTTATTGCCTTATCATTAAACGCTCCTACAGCACAGGTTCCTATGCCAAGTGCTACGCCTTGAAGATATACATTTTGTGCTGAATGACCAAGGTCCATACATACATATCGGTCTTGTCCTCGACTCCCATACTTGTCTGTGGTTCGAGAATATACTGCTGAATAAACAATTGCACTCGCAGCACCCTCCATCCATGTTTGGTTCCATGCTGCTGAGCTTAGTTGATTTTTCTTATCTCCTTCAATGGTTAATATCAGTGAATGGTTCTCGGGGAAATATTTGTAAATTCCTGCTTCTAACTCATCAACATTCCACGCAACAAGATAGATTTCGAGTGGGTACAAAGCTCCTGCTGATGGAGCGGTTTTAAGTCCACCACGAAGAAATACAGGCTTCTCATATGGCTTTGTTACTCCATATGCAGCCCACAGGAGTTGAGAGATTTCCTGTAATGCAAGAGATGTTGTATTATCATACGAACGAATTGAGCGCCTTTCATACAAAGCCTTTTCAATTGAAAATGAGCTTTCATACGACGGATCGGGAAGTGTAATTTCAGTCGAATTATTAGCATATATTGTTGAAAATGAAAGCAATATAGCTAACGTTATAATAAGTTTGATTTTCATTATATTCATCCTGTGTAATTAATAAATTCTATATTTGTGATAGGTAAAATCATGTCAATAGACTTGTTTCTTGTTTTTGTTACATAATTAGATACATTATTAATAACTACAAAGAATTTTACTTGACAGTAATTCGAATAATTGCGGTGAATATTAAAAAAAATCAAACCAAGGAGTGACTATGCCAGTAAATTTTGAAGAACTCTTTTCTATAAATTCAAAACGTATGAAAAAATCTGTAATCAGGGAACTTTTGAAACTAACAGCCAAACCGGAGATTATATCTTTTGCAGGAGGGCTTCCATCACCGGAATCATTCCCGATAGAGAAAGTTAAGGAAGTGGTGGACGAGGTGATGGACAAAGAAGGAAAGATTGCACTGCAATATAGTTCTACAGAAGGCGATCCAATTCTTCGAAAAGAACTTCTCAAACATGCTCGTAGGAACGGGATGGATATTAAGGATGAGAATCTGCTTGTTGTAACATCATCCCAGCAGGGACTTGACCTGACAGCTAAGATTTTTATTGATCCGGGCGATCCGATTATTGTCGAACTTCCTTCCTATGTGGGAGGATTAGGAGCCTTTAATGCATATGGTGCAGAGATGATTGGTGTGCCGCATGATGAGGAAGGGAAGAGCGCAGAGCTTCTTGAGCAAGAGTTAAAAATCCTTTGTGATAGTGGTAATAAACCAAAATTCATCTATATTGTTCCGGATTTCCAGAATCCTGCAGGAATGACAATGACACATAAACGAAGATTGGAAATTCTCAGAATAGCAAGTGAATATGATCTTCTTATTTTAGAAGATAGTCCATATAGAGAACTAAGATTTGAAGGTGAACCTGTTCCTACTATATACAGTCTTGACGACGAAGGAAGAGTAATTCTTCTCGGCACATTTTCTAAGATCTTTGCTCCGGGCTTCCGCCTTGGATGGGTACAGGCACCGGCTGAGATCATTCATAAGCTCGTCATAGCAAAACAGGCGACAGATCTTTGTCCGCCAACATTCTCACAACGTATTGTTGGTCGTTTTATGGAAAAAGGATATCTTGAAGAAAATATTGAAAATATAAAGAATATGTACCGCAGGAAGCGTGATATAATGCTGGATGCTTTTGAGAAATATATGCCCGAAGGTGTAACCTGGACAAAACCTGAAGGTGGATTGTTCCTTTTTGTGCGCGTGCCGGCACATATGAATATAGACACTGACGAGATGTTCTATAAAGCAGTTGAGCAAAATGTAGCCTATGTAATAGGTTCTGCGTTCCATTGTGACGACTCTGGTCATGACGCAATGAGGATTAATTTCTCTTATGCCAGTGAAGATCAGATCGTTGAAGGTGTTAAGCGTCTAGCAAATGTTATTAAAGCACATGCAAAATAAATGTAAAATAATAGAAAAAAAGCCCACACATTACTGTGGGCTTTATTTATAGGAATAAATATGGATAGAATCCTCACAATAAGAAAAGCTGATGACTGCATTGCAGAATTAAAACGTATAGGTGTTACATCACGGGGAATAGAATCAATGTATATGAAATCACATTGTGTTGCTTTGAAGCTGAAAAATATAAAACTGGGAGCTGCAAATATTATCAAACAGGATATGCTCAGTTTGGGAGGTGATGCTGCAGTTTGTAGAGGTGTGGTCAATGGTACAGTAGAGCGCACTGATGTAATAGTCATGGGTAATTTGAAGCAAATCAATAGTCTTTTACAAAAACTATCTTTTCAGGATATATTTGAAATTCCTGAAATAAGAAAGCGAATTGAGAAATTACTTGAGATACATACAAAAAAAATCCCTTATTCTTTGCAAGCTGGTGAATACACACTGAAATTCGACAGAACACATATTATGGGAATTCTTAATGCGACTCCAGATTCCTTTTATGATGGGGGAAGATATAATTCAATAGATACTGCGTTACTTCGGATCGAAAGAATGGTGAATGAAGGAGCAGATATCATCGATATTGGCGGTGAATCAACCCGCCCATTTGCAGAAAAAATTAATGTTGAACAAGAGATAGATCGCGTCATTCCTATTATCAAAAAAGCCAGGCAGAGGTTTGATATACCCCTCTCAATCGATACCTCTAAAGCTGATGTCGCCAGAGCTGCTTTGGACGAAGGTGCTCATATTGTAAATGATATAAGTGGTTTGCATTTTGATCCTAATATGGCAAAAACCATTGCAGAATATAATGATGTCGGCATAGTTGTTATGCATATCAAAGGCACACCACAGGATATGCAGGTAGATCCCACCTATGATGATGTTGTTGAGGAGATACTAACCTATCTCGGTGATTCTATTTCAATCGCAAAAAAATCAGGTATTTCTCAAAATCAAATCATTGTTGATCCGGGAATTGGATTCGGAAAAAGAGTTGAGGATAATGTCGCCATTCTTCATAAATTAGCGGAATTCAAATGTCTTGATGCTCCTGTTCTTGTAGGGTGTTCAAATAAAAGCTTCATAGGATGGTTGCTGAAATCTGAGAAAGATGACAGACTGGAAGGAACTCTCGGCGCTCATGCGTATGCAATTACTCAGGGAGCAAATATTTTACGAGTTCATGAAGTTGCAGAACATAAAAAACTTGCACAGATCATTGATGTAATAAAGGTTATACACTGATGAGTTTTCTGGTTCCGAACATTCTCGACGTTCTAGATATTTTGATTGTTACTTATATCCTTTATAGGATAATCTTGCTTGTGCATGGTTCTAAAACTTACCAGATACTCTGGGGACTGATTCTTATTGTCATAATTTATTTTATTTCTGAATTGCTAAATCTTACACTTCTTGGCTCCGTGGTACGTATTATAAGAGATATCTGGGCAATTGCACTTGTCGTATTATTTCAACCGGAAATTCGCTCAGCGCTTATAAAATTTGGACAAAAACCTTTTATGCGGTCACTTTTTCCCCAGAAATCCGAATTACGTTTCACCGAACTACTAAATGCTATTCGAACAATGTCCTATAATAAGATCGGCGGGATCTTCGTGCTGGTCGAAAAGGTTGGTCTTGATGACTATATCGTGACTGGAGAAGTGATAGATGCCGAGATCTCAGAGAAACTCATTTTAACAATTTTCAACAAGAGAACAGTGCTTCATGATGGAGCAATGGTCATCAAAGATAATAGAATTGTAGCTACCAAAGTAATATTACCTCTGACTACACAGACAAAGTATGTGCAGAGATATGGAACCCGTCACCAGGCAGCTATTGGCATATCAGAGCAAACTGATGCTTTTGTTATAGTAGTTTCTGAAGAAACAGGCAAGATCTCAACAGCCAAGAACGGAACCATGAAATCAAATGTGTCAATCGATATTCTTACTCAAACACTGATGGAGGAATTTGAATAAGAAAATTATTGGTATAACCGGAGGGATTGCATCGGGTAAGTCCACAGTTGCAGATTTTTTCAGAAAGAAGCAAGTTCCAGTGATTGTTGCTGATACTATCGGACATAAGATTCTGGAAAGAAAGAATATTATACAAAAACTTGTACAGGCATTTGGTGATGAGATTCTCAACGATGGAGCTATAGACAGAAAAGTACTTGGGAAGATGGTGTTTGAAGATAAGAAAAAACTTCGGATTCTTAATGCAATTGTCCATCCCGAACTTATAACAGAAATTTTCGAGCAAATTGAACAATCTGATGCTAAATTTGTAGTGATAGATGCCGCACTTCTTTTTCAATGGAATATGAACGAGTTATGTGACTATGTTATCTTGGTAGATGCGAGAGAAGAAGTTCGAGCTGTGCGTCTTCAAAAATGCAAGGGATTATCTTGCCAGGAGGCTTACGAGCGAATCCATGCACAAGAACCTTTTTCCCAGGATGTCAACTTTGTAATTGAGAACAATGGTACTATGGATCAGTTGCAAAAAAAAATGAACTTTGTTTGGGAGCAAATAACACAATAAATTAATCCACTTGATATGATCAACAAAGATCTACAATATTATAAATTTTGCTGGTATGGTTTCCTGAAAAACCTGCGATTTTTTGATCCATTTATCATTTTGTTCTTTCGATCAGTCGGTTTCTCGTTCCTGCAGATTGGACTCCTTTTTTCAATTCGCGAGATTGCAACTGGAATACTAGAAATTCCTACAGGTTTTTTTGCGGACAGTTATGGAAGAAAACTCTCCATGATTCTGGCTTTTTCATCCTATATTATATCATTTCTCATATTTTATTTTTTACCAGGTTTCGGATTTTATGCACTTGCTATGATCCTTTTTGCCTGTGGAGAAGCTTTTCGCTCTGGGACTCATAAAGCTATGATACTGGACTATCTAACCATTCATGATGATCTGAATATGAAAGTGGCTTATTATGGGCATACGCGAGGAGCATCGAAGCTTGGCTCTGCTATCTCAGCACTGATAGCTGGATTATTAGTATTTTTTTCTGAACAGTATAAGATAGTATTTATAGCTTCCGTCATTCCCTATATTCTCGGCTTGCTCCTTATGATATCATATCCAGATGAACTTAACGGGGAAGTCTCTAAAATCGAGAAGACTTCCTTCTTGAAAAGCGTGGTAAGAAACCTGAGAATTACGGTTTCAAATTTCATCACCATGTTCAAAAATCCCATGCTACTGAGAGCTTTTTTTAATTCTGCAAGTTTTGATGGGTTGTTCAAATCTGTGAAAGATTACTTGCAGCCGATACTAAATTCATTTGCGCTAGCCCTGCCAATTTTTATAAGTCTCGGAGAAAAGCGCAGTACTATAATCATTGCGATTACCTATTTTTTAATATATCTAATTTCAGCTTATTCCTCTAGACAGGCTCAAGAATTTACGCTTCGATTCAAATCAGTTACTCATGCAATAAACGGAAGCTATATAATTGGTGTAAGCGCTGTCATCATAGCGGGTGTTGCAACAAATTTTGATGTAAGAATAATAGCAATAATCCTATTTATAGTTCTCTATGCACTACAGAATTTACGTAGACCGATGAATGTCGGCTTCATTTCAGAAAATATTAATGCGAAGATAATGGCAACGGGACTTTCTGTCGAAACACAATTAAAAACAATTTACATCGCAATACTTTCACCGATACTTGGTTTTTTTTCTGATAAATTCGGGGTAGGAATTGGACTCGCAATCACCGGATGTTTAGTTGGGATGGGATATTCGTTTGTAAAAGTTGCAGAGAAAAAGAAATAAAAAAGAAGACCCTTCATAGGGGGGAACGAAGAGTCTTCTCAAGTGTAAGGGGGAAAATAATTAGTTATTCACCTATTAACTTTTTATATTCATTTGCATCGAGTAAGCCCTCGAGTTCGTCTTCACTTGCGATTTCGAATTTTGCAATCCAGCCGTCATCATAGGGGTTTGAATTCATAAGATCGGATGCATCATCAAGCTGTTCATTCACTTCAACAACAATACCGTCAATGGGCATATAGATCTCTTCAACTGCTTTTACGGCTTCTACTGTTGCAAGTACATCACCTGCAGAAAGCTCGTTGTCCACTTCTGGAAGTTCTACATATACGATATCGCCAAGCTCTTTTTGTGCGTAATCTGTGATACCCACTGTTGCGACCTTTCCATCGATTTTTATCCATTCATGAGTCTCTGTATATAAAAGATCTTCTTTGACCATCATAGCTCCTTGTAAAAGGAATTATTTCCTAGTATTTATTTTAGTAGCTTGAAAAATGGGCATCGAAAATTATGTCAATAATAATGCGAATAATACCTGGATTTTTTGAAATCAAATATAATAAGTATATTAATCAAACTACAATATAATCAAAGAAGTCAGAATAATGAATCTCAATAAAACTACAAATCTGAATCCTTAAACTGTTAATTCAAAATCCTCAGTTACTTTTCACCGTTCCTTCTTTGTAGAAGGGAGGTTTGATAATTGTAGCCGGATACATTTTATCACGAATCTCAATTTCTATCTGAGTGCCGGATTTCATGAAGTTACGGTGTACATAACCGGTTCCTATGCCGATTCCGAGACTTGGTGACATCGTTCCGCTGCGTACTTCTCCGATTTCTTGACCATCGTTGAATATCTTATAGTGAGGGCGTGGTATACCCTTCCCATCCATAACAAAAGGAACCAGCTTTCTTTGAATTTTCTCTGCTTTGACTTTCTCCAACGCTTCTTTTCCAATAAAATCACCTTTATCAAATTTCACAACCCAGCGCAAACCGGCTTCCAGAGGGTTTGTATCTTTATCAATATCATTTCCATAAAGGGGATATTTCATCTCAAGCCGAAGTGTGTCTCGTGCGCCAAGTCCAATTGGCTCAATAGCAAATTCCTGCCCAGCTTCAGCGACTTTCTCCCATATCTCTTCAGCATAATCAAGTGCGGTGAAATAGATTTCAAATCCGTCTTCACCTGTATAACCAGTACGTGAAAGCATAACCGGAGTGCCATCGATCTCAGTATGTATGAAATGATAGTACTTTAGTTCTGAGAGGTTATCGTTCATTAGCTTTTGCACAACTGCTTCTGATTGAGAGCCCTGCACTCCGATGAGTGCTGTCTCATCGCTGACATCATCCAGTGTGACTCCTTCAATAAGGTTTGAGTGCAGCCAATCATAATCCTTATCAATGTTCGATGCATTGACTACAAGGTAGTAATAATCTTCATCTCGATACACAAGAAGGTCATCGACAATACCACCATCAGCATAGCACATATTGCTATATTGGACCTGTCCTACATCGAGTTCAGAAACATCATTAACTGTTGTTTTTTGCAAGAAATCAAGTGCATTCGGACCTCTGACAATAAACTCACCCATATGACTGAGATCAAACATTCCCACTGATTCGCGGACTTTCCTGTGTTCATGGACAATCCCGTATGGATATTGAATGGGCATCTCAAATCCTGCAAAAGGGATTATCTTTGCTTTCAACTTTTTGTGAATGTTATAAAAAGGTGTTCTCTTAACCATGGAATCTCCTTTTCAGAATAGATTATCAAAATCTTGATTCATACTATTTTTGTTGTAGTAAATTCTTATTGCTCACGCATTGTCAAATTTGTTGGTTTTTCAGTCAAACGCGGGATTTTTTCTCCTCTTTTCTGATATAATGTGAAATATTAGCTCTCTTAATGATATCTTCTTTGGACTGAAAGATCGTACTCATTCTCAAAATAATACAATCCCCCAAGCTTTTTCTTACATTTCAGAACCAACTCCTCCTGCTTGCATTGCTGTGCCAGTCGTGATGTATGCACTGCATACATGATGGCTCTTCCTCTATCAATATTTTCGTATTCCTCCGGTAATGAATAAAGAATTTCCGATTGCTTTTCTGCAGGGGCTTTATCAAGATTTTCTCGAAAACTATCAATCACGTTACTCTGTGCTTTTACTTCTGGAATAAAAATCAGGGGAATCAGTGGAACTATGAGTATAAGTTTTTTAGGAGACCACTGTGTTCTTACCATCTTTTTTCCAATTAGCAAAGCCTGATCTGCCTTATTGATGACATTCTGCATAGACTCCTTGTCATTATATTCTGCTAACCCAATGATTATAGATACCTGAATGGTTTTCCCATTATATATAAATTTTTCTTCCCCAACGACCTCTCTGAGTTTTTCTCCAAGCACCCTTGCGCCTGCAAGCTTTGTAAATGGTAGAATAACAATGAATTCATCTCCTCCCCATCTGCCAATTATATCCAGCTTTCGAATTGTGTTGCTAATAGAGGTTGTGAGTTTCTGTAATACATAATCTCCAGCAGGATGACCATAATGGTCATTTATATACTTCAGATTATCAACATCGATGATCATAATGACAAATGGAGTTTTTGAACGCTCAAAATAATTTACATGATAGTCGAGGTTTTCCTGTATGGCACGTTTGTTGTACACCCGAGTCAGATAATCGAATCTAGCAAACTTTTCCAGCTTCTTGTTGGCTCTTATCTTCATCTGATACATGATATATAAAATTATCAGTATAATGACGATTGATACGGTGAGTATTATCAAAATAGCTCTCATATGAAGGCTTCTTGCTAACTGATACTCCTTTTTTTCCTTCTCCCGTTTGAGTTGTGCGATTACCCGCTCCAGTTCTGCTGTTTCATATTTTGTTTGCAGTTCGCTGATAAGGGAGGAATTTTTTTCATTAAACAGCGAGTCGTTGTAATTCTTATATAATTTGTAACTATTGAGTGCTTTCTCTGGTTGTCCCATTGATTCGTATAATTCCAGATAAATGCTGGTATAAGTTTCCAAGAAGATTATAATCTTGTAGATTCAACGCTATTTCGAGAGTGTCCATATTTTTGTGTAATCTTAATTTTAGTCAATTCGTTTTATCCTTTCTTCAAACAAGATATCAAGTTGGGAATAGATCAATCCCCAGTTTCTAATTTTCATAGTCCACTTTTTAGTTAATTTTATAGTTATTAAATACAACAATTTTAATAAGCTGT
>DRBZ01000114.1 GCA_011043895.1 Candidatus Cloacimonadota bacterium | reverse complement strand
TCACTACAATTATGAACGTCCTCATAGAGGGTACAGAAACATGGGTAAAAGACCCTTTGAAACAATGAAAAATTTTATAAAAAAAGATAATAAAAATGTTAGACATCAAGGTTAGTCTTACAGGTTTATTCCCAAACCTGATAATTCACAACTACCTATCCGATTCCCCTTACCTCATAAGTAGAAGAAGAGGATGCTCGGACTAGACAGACTATATTTTTACTATTTTTTGAATGATCTCCTTCTTGTCCACAGTGATCTTATAAAGATAAATCCCGGGTTTTACATTCTGTCCTGCTGTATCCTTTCCATCCCATGTTGCTTCGACTATGTGAAGAGGTGAAAAGGCGACAGTGAGATTTCGTACCAATTGTCCTTTGACATTATATATTGATATCTCTGTAATATCAGAATGTCCTGTAGTGTAAAAACGAATTGAGGTTGAATTCCTGAAGGGATTCGGTTGCGCATAAACCTGATATTGGTCATCATTCATTTCCGGATCGTGAGCTTGTGGACTGTAACCGAGTGTTCCGTCTGTGTTGATATTCTGAGCAAATATATCAGCATTCCCGTTTCTGTCATCCGCCCAGGAAGCGATCCAGAAATTTGAATTGAGTGAACCGACCATGGCATGAAGTTTTGTCGCAGCAACCGAGCACATTGTGATCATACCTCCCGGCCATACAAAATCGCCGGTGGAATCAAGCGCCATGGCTTTAAGATAATTCTCGTTCAATCCTTCCTGATAGAATACAACCACTTTTCCTGAAACATTCCCAATACCGTAAGGATATACATCTACGGGAGATATCTCAATGATGACACGGCCGGTATCTTCCCATTTTCTTGTTCCCGTCATGTCGAACTTTTGCCCATAGATTCCACGATCATTTTGGTCATAGTCCATTTCATTCCAGTAAGCATACAGGATATCTTCGTCCGGTTGATATGCAATATAAACATAATAATGCTCCCGGTTCATGTCAGTGGACGCAATAACACCATTTGCCGTCCAGAGGCAATTTCCATCAGCATCAACATGCTGTACGTACACATCTGCATTCATGTTGTTATCTCTGTCATCATACCATCCGATAAAGAAGCCATTGTCATTGTCTTTAACAATAGGAAGATCCTGTGTCCATGCGGTGATTCCACCTGCGGTTGATATTGCAGCTGGGGAATCCCATACGGTATTTCCGTTAGCATCAAATTTTTGTGCATAAATGTGACGGGTTGGTGCCCAAACTGGACCGGAGTCTTCATAATATTTCACTATCACGTGATCACTCTCCACACCAATGGGTTGAGGCCAGGTATAGCTGTTTGCACCTGAGATCTCGATGCCCGTCGAATCCCACAAAAGTACACCCTCCGGGCTAATCTTCTGTAATCTTGAGACATCTTCTGAACCCCATGCTATAACTACATTATTATTAGTCGTTACAGTAACTTTCGGTGCTGCATCGAAAGCAGACGTGTTAGACAGTTGTAATCCATCAGCACCCCAGAGAAATGTGCCATCGGGTGAGATCTTATACGCATAGACATTATTGTTCCCATCACGAATATCCTGAAATGTCAAAACAGCATTATTATCCAGATCCACTGTCATGTCCCAATCCGTTAACCATGTCATTTGTGTATTATCACTGACCAGAATTCCACCATTCACCCATAAAGGATTACCTGCCTGGTCAAAACGTTGTAGGCGGACATTGTAATTACCAGACTCGTTGGAGAAATATCCGAAATAGGTATCTCCGGTGGGACCAGTTCCAACCTTTGTGATCGCTTGCTCACCAGCGAGTGTACATACGGCGTTGTTAACTGCAGGATCGTCTGACCAATCTGCAAAAAGTGGAAAAGTAATAATAAATATTACTCCGAGAAATAGTATTAAAGATTTCATCTTTGTCCTCCAAGATTTGATTATTATCTACAACAAATTTACTTAGAAGAAGCATGAAAGTTGTCAAGAATAATGCAAGACATGATATAGAGAGACAAAGAAAAAAAGACGCACCGAAGTGCGTCCTTTCTCGTTGATACTCAATGAGAGATTCTTATCTCATCAGAATCATCTTCTTTGAGATTGTTGTATCTTTTGTGTCAAGTGTATAGAAATAAATTCCACTTGCAACATCATTATTTTTTTCGTCTTTTCCATTCCAGAAAACAGTTTCTTCTACACCAGAGAGAGTTTTTACAAGCTGTCCATGAATGTTGTAGATCTTGATCTCAGCGCTATGATTTTGAGGAAGTGAGAATGAGATAGTTGTTGAACCAGCAAAAGGATTGGGGTGATTCTGCAGTACAAAATCCGTGCCGGGAACGGGATCTACCGACACATTGGGAATGATGTCTTGTGTACCTCTTGGATTAATTCGATAATGTTCTTCTGAATAGTTCCAGTCAACCACGCCAATAATGTCATAGGGCTCGCCGGATGCAACTGCGGAATCGAGGAGTGTTCCGATAGCTGTATAATGGTAGTCAACAGCATCGCCGATAACGAAAGTCGTGTTCCAGCTATCATCAGAACCAACATATTCATCACCGTCGATTCCTTGTATTATTGCATTCTCTATCATAATAAGCTGACCTTCCCACATCTCGGCAGGATCAGTATTTGCAGGGATTGTCCAATCGATGTTCAGTCCTGTGACAACTGTAGGAACTACATCTTCACCCGTTTCAGAATTAAGGAGTACTGGATCCACGAGTTCGGTTTTATTGTTGTACTCGTCACGTGTGGCATAGAAAAGCACATCATCGGATACAGATACCAAATCCACAAAATCATAATCAAAAACATGAACGCCATTATATGCACCTGTATCATCACTTACCCAAACATCGCTGAACGCATCGTTGGCAGAAACAGTAGCAAAGAAAGTTGCTACTCTGTCATTCTGGATGTGCCCTTTGCTGGGATTATTAGTATTAGTTAATGCAATTGGTGTAATGCCGGCATAGAAGTCATAATCTGTGTCGCTGTTGGAGTCATAGATATTATCAAGCACCAGGTCACCGATCATATCCTGGGATGCTCCGGAAAGGTGGACGATCTGCGGCTCATCTCCATCTATCTCCACAGTATCGAAAGTAATTGTTGCCGTTCCGGTGAGATAATACCAGCCCGGTGTTGCACTTGTCATATCTATATCATACATAACATCAAGCTCATCTTCGCTCAAAGCCCATGCTTTTATTACACTTGGATTTCCACCGCTTGGTGTAATATCATCTGCATCGCGTGGATTTACACGGAAGTATCCATCCGTATACTGCCAGTCAACCACACCAATAAGATCAACGGGATTTCCTGAAGCAACAGCTGCATCGAGTGCAGTACCGGAAGATCCATACTGATAATCAACATTGTCACCGATCACGAAGGTTGTTGTCCACCCGTCATCAGAACCGATATAAAGATCATCCTTTGTATTTGCCGCAACGATTACATTTTCAATAACCACAAGCTGTCCTTCCCACTGCTCTGCAGGATTGGTATTTGCAGGTATGGTCATGTCGATATCTGAACCGGGAATGACCGTGGGAGTAATGGGGAATCCACCGTATGAATCAATGATGACGGGATTTTTTAACTCTGTAACGTTGTTGTATTCATCTCTTTCTGCTACAAAGAGGACCTGGTCGTCAACAGCAACATCATCAACAAAGTTATAATCAAACAAAAGCACACCATTATATGCACCATCGAAATCACTAAACCAGACATTATTATAGCCATCATTTGCTGTTACGGTTGCATCGAATGTTGCAAGTATGCCGTTCTCGATATGACCATCACTGGGCCAGAGCGTGTTTGTTAAAGCAATGGGAGTGACACCTGCATAAAACTCGTATGAAGTTGAGTTTGCTGCATCGGTGATCGTATCCAGCGTGAGATCGCCGATCATGCTCTCTGATGCATCGGTAAGGTGAACCAGAGTTGGATCGGTTGCATCGATTTCTGCAGCAGTGAACGTGATTGTCGAAGTGCCGGTGAGCTGGTAATCAGAAACCGAAACAGAGGTCATAGCTCCTGCATAGAACACATCCATATCTTCGGTTCCAATAGCATACGCTTTTATGATCGACGAACTGCTTGGCCAACTCTCAAAATCACCATTGGTAACAGGAAGCGAGGTTCCTGTCGGTGATTCAAAAGTAACATCATCTACATAACAGGTTTCTGGTGCAGTAAATCCGGAAGTATCATAGAATCTTAATCTAAGATTGACTGCGGTAACTCCATCGGGTACCACATCACTCTGGGTATATTGAGCCCATCCACCAGTATCTGGTCCGATATACGTGCCGGGATAGGTGGAAGATGCACCTGTCCAGTCAAGGGCACAGGTAATTCTTGTATGCTCACTGGTATAAGCCCAGAAGGAAACGGTATACGTGTCACCCGCAGTAACAGGGATAGCGACATCGTTCGAAAAGTCGCAATTGCCCTGTGTGCCGGAGTTAACTACTACTTTACAGCTGTAGGTTCCACTATGAACAATTGTGTCTTCCTGATACGTGTCAATATCGGTATCCCCGATCCAATCGTCGGGTAATGCCTGGGCAAAACAAATCCCTGACATTAAAAGAAGACTAAATAAAATAGCTAATTTTTTCATGCTACCTCCAAAGTATTATTTTCTTTCATTATTTTTTTTCATATAGGATTCATGTTAAATGTCTATAAATTCATGTCAATTATTTTGATATCCACTATCATGCATACCCCAAAATTTTTCAGGAGCATGGGACTTTTTCATTATTACACAAAGATAACCTAATACTAACAAAAGATGAGGGATGGTGCATATCGTTGCAAAGTACTAGCATAACAATGATTCACAAAGTATGGGAGACCTTTCTCCGCCAGCCGGCGGATCAGGATGACAAAAGCAAAGAAGGATAAAAAACAATAGATTTCTAAAAAGCAGTTGTTCACTCCATGAATCCTGCAAACCATCCATTTACAGTACTTCTCGGTATTTACCTCCAAATTTATGGGGATATCCCTATTTTGATATCCACTATTAGACATAGGTACCTCTTCCATGAAGTCTTTTTCTTAACTCATAGAATGTATTGATAAAGATCAGCTCGTGGTGCACATGTCCAGCAAGGAGGCGTTTTTGCTCTTCCAGAAGGAGAATACCGTTCTGCAGAACGCGATCTGACATAGAGAATCTATCCTGAAATTCTTCAAGCAACTCTTTCTGGTCGATATTAGATATATGTGCTTCATCATGGGAGAAGCTGCAGATATCTCCAAGCCATATCGCTATAAAGTCGAGTACATCTCTTAAAAGTTCTTCATTACGATTGTTCGTAAAATTTTTTGAAAGCCGGTGAATGGTTGCAAAGGAATCCTGCATCAAAGCTTCTATCATATCCATGGACATCTTTCTTGCTTCTATGAAATCGGATTTTGCAAGACGGATCGCCTTTGCCATACTTCCATTAGCGATGCGTGCGCTTATCCGGGCAAGCGCTGGATCGATCATGTAATGCTGGATGAGGTGGTCTTCGATAATCTCAGGTGTAATTGCATTGAATCGGACCTTCTGGCAGCGTGAAATAATCGTGGGAAGTAAGCGGGAGTAATTGGTGGTTGTAAGGATAATGATCGCATAGGGTGGGGGTTCTTCGAGTGTTTTCAGAAAGGCGTTTGCTGCTTGATTGGTCATTTCGTCTGCCTCTACGATGATCACAACGCGATAGTTTGCTTCATTGGGTTTGTACTGAAGACTCCGCTCGATCCTTCGTATTACATCGATGTGTATGGATGTTGATTTATTGAATTGCATACGCTCATAGGGAGTCACTTTCAACTGCTCGATATATGCTTGTACCTGCTGCTGTTCATCCTCTTTTTTAAATTCACCTTCATCTGAGACTTCGAATTTTGGCGTGGGGAAGATAATTTCAACATCAGGATGGGTAAAAAAATCGATTTTATGGCAAGAAGGACATGTTTCGTCTGCACCACTATCAGGATGTTTACAATTAACGATCTTTGCTAGCTCAAGTGCGGTTGTCAGTTTGCCCACACCTGCAGGACCATAGAAGAGATAGCTTCGGGCTGCCTTTCCACTTTCAATTAGGTGTGTTAGTGTTGCCAGTGCAGAATCTTGCCCTTCTATCAGTTTGAACATGGTATTATTCATCTTTAGAGATCTCACCAGCTTTTGTTAGCGCAACTTTTGTGAGGATGGGACCGATAATCTCAAAGAAGATGCAGGTAGCGGTGATAACAGTGATGACCATTCCTCCTACGAGATCTCCGCTTGGTATCATGATATCCTTTGCCGTAGTTACCATCTTGCCAAGTCCTGAGAAATCCTGCTTAACAATAAGAGAAAGACCGATTGCAACCCCTGCCTGAGACAGAATACCTAAGCCAAGATATTTCCGAACATTTACAGAGACATTACCAAACAATGCTCCCAGTCGGGAACCTCCAATCAATCCAGCAGATCGCGCAATGATGTATACAATCCCTAATAAGCCAAGAGAGGGTAGAGCAGAAATATGCAGATTTGTCCCTGCAAGCGTGAAAAACAGCACGAACAGAAGCGGCATGATGTTCATCATCTCTTTATGCATCATCTCTATCAAATTGAAACGCTGTGTATTAATGACAATGATTCCTGCCGTCATATTCGTAAGGATTAATGAAAGGTGGAGCGCATGGGAGAGTCCAACCATAAATAATACTACACCAAAAATATGGATAAAATAGTCACCTGTACTTTTCAGCTTTCGAACCAGAAGGCAGAATAGTGTGCTAACAGCTAATCCGATAATGATACTAAGTGCGATCTCCTTAAGTGGCAACAGGAAAAGTCCTACAATCCCCCCTGATGCAGTACCGGTCTGGTGCATCAGAATATTCTTGGCAATAGCAGTTGCAAATCCAAAAATGATAATACCAAGTCCATCATCAAAACCCACCACTGCATAAAGAGCTTTGGTTAGATTACCTTTAGCTCTGTATTCTCTTATCACCGCTACAGTTCCAGCGGGTGCACTTGCAGGAGCGATAGAGCCAAAGATGAGCGCTAATGGGAGATTGCCGGTTACCAGCCAGACTGCAAAAAAGACAAGTATAAATGCACCAAAAGATTCTGCAAAAATGATCCAGATGATGCCAGCACCCTGTTTTTTCAGATCGCTAAATTTGAGTTCCAGCCCGATACTGAGCGCAACGAAACCGAGTGCGATTTCTGTGATAAAAGAAAGTTGGTTCTGAATTGTAGAAGAGAATAGATTGAGAAATGATGGTCCTATCAGTACACCCAGAAACATATAACCGATAATAAGTGGCAAACGTATCAACTTGGAGAGCTTACCAAAGTAAAAACTGACTATTGCAATGAGCCCTATGACCGTAAGTGTGGGTAGAGGATTTTGCTGGAAGAACTGTTGAATTCCGTTCATAATTATTTACTTAAACTGCCCATAAAGTAGGTTACATCATTGGTAATGACCAAAATGCCATCCTTGTTCTTCAGGTTATTGATCACTGCTTTTACCTGTCGGAGTACATCATTAGCAAGTTTCTTCGGTATCACACCGATGATGATCTTATTGAATCCGGTCTCATTTTCATTCCAGAAGCTTGCAAAGAGCGGAACTGAGTGCAGGTAGTACCCCGGATTGTTGGCATCAAGAACAGACGTGTGGGATTCTGGAAGCTCGGAAAATATCTGTAGGATGTCCTCGAATTTATCTTCAATCTGAACAAAGACATGGAAAAGTGTATTTTCGATCTCCTGCTGGAAGGATTCTTCACGAACTGCGATGTGCTTGAAAAAAATGTCATAAAGTGCAACTGGATTTTTCTCGTTGATGAGTTCATCGACTGTTTCTTTTGATTGAAGTATCTGAGAGATTCGAGCCAGATAGCTGATGTGCTCATTCCGTTTGTCCTTTGGAGCAAAGATGACAACAAAGAGTTTCACGGGTTTTTTATCTATTGCTTGAAAGTCCACACCCGCTGGTACTACAAGCAAGCCAATCACAAAATCTTCCAGTTTTTCAAGTGAACAGTGCGGGAGTGCGATCTCATGCCCGATTCCTGTTGAGTGCAACTCCTCACGCTCCAGCAATTTATCATAGAGAGTTTGCGCATCGAAATTCTTGAGAAGTGGACATGTAGCTGCCATCGCTGCTATCTTATGAAGCACCTGATCCTTTGATCTCAGTTCATTATCGATGGCAATCAAATTTTTACACAGACTTTTATATAGATCCATAAGAACCTCTCTTATGTCATTGTGTCGATCTTATCCCGAACATATACACCCTGGTATTCATCTGCCAGGATATCCATTATCAGCACATCGTATCTTTTCTTTCCAATGGCTTTTGCCTGCCGGAACAATCCGGTTTTTTTGAAGCCGACACTTTCATACAGTTTATGAGCTCGTTTGTTAAATTCATACACCCTGAGGTGGATAGCATGAAGGTTAAGTATATTGAATCCAAAATCGAGAATGAGGTTGGTTGCTTCCTTTGCATATCCTTTTCCGCGATATTCTTCGTTACCAAGAAAAATGCCAAACTCGGCAAGTCCGTTAATATGATGGACATTATGCAATCCGCAATTCCCGATAAGCGTATTCGTGGTAAGATCAACTATTGCAAAAATGTATTCATTCCTGTCGATCATATTCTGTAGTATCTGCTCCTCTTTCCTCACACTCAACTGGGTATGAAATATTTCCAAACTCAAACCTATATCAATATTGCTCAACCATTCGGAATATTGCGGAGCATCTTCCAGGTTAATGGGTGAAAGATAGCATTTTTCCCCAACGAGTTTTTTGAAATATTTCATTTTACTCCTTCTTCATCGCCTTTTTGATCTTGGACCATTCGTCACGAAGAGACACAGTTCGGTTGAAAACCGGATGTTCAGGAGTGGTGTATCTTGAGTCAATACAGAAATATCCTTTGCGTTCAAACTGGACTCTTTCATTCTCACCTATCTCTGCAAGAGCAGGTTCAAGCTTGGAATTATTAAGCACTTCGAGGGAGTGAGGATTTATATTTGCTGTAAAATCTTCACCTTCGGGAGTTTCGTTTGGATTTTCCTTTATGAACAGTTTGTCATAGAGCCGCACTTCAGCGTCGATTGCATGCTTTGCAGAAACCCAGTGCAAGGTAGCTTTCACCTTTCTTCCATCAGGAGCTGAACCACCTTTTGTTGCTGGATCGTAGGTGCAACGGAGTTCGATGACATCTCCGTTTTCATTTTTGATGACATCATTACATTTGAGGAAATAGGCATAGCGAAGACGTACTTCCCTACCGGGAGCAAGGCGGTAGAATTTCTTTGGCGGATCTTCCATGAAATCGTCTCTTTCGATATACAGTTCTCTGCTGAAGGGAATGTTCCTTGTACCTGCAAATTCGTCTTCGGGATTATTCACAGCTTCAAGCATCTCAACTTCATCTTTGGGATAATTTTCTATAACCACCTTCAATGGTTTGAGTACTGCCATGTAACGATTCGCAGTCTTGTTAAGTTCCTGGCGGACGCAATGTTCGAGCAGGGCATAGTCAACAAGATTATCATTCTTTGCCACGCCGATCCTATCCAGAAAATCCCAGATAGATTCTGCAGTATATCCTCTTCGACGAAGTCCTGATATTGTCGGCATTCTGGGATCATCCCAGCCATCCACATAGCCGTTTTCAACCAGCGTGATGAGTTTTCTCTTACTCAAAACAGTGTATGAGAGATTCAGCCGTGCGAATTCGATCTGTCGGGATGGAAAGATCTCCAGCTCTTTAATAAACCAGTTGTAAAGCGGTCTATGATTCTCGAATTCAATCGAACACAGCGAGTAGGTGATTCGTTCGATCGAGTCTGATTGCCCATGGGTGAAGTCATAGGTTGGATAAATACACCAGGCATCTCCTGTTCGATGATGTTCTTTGTGCAGAATGCGGTACATGACCGGATCTCGCATATTCATGTTTGGATGAGCCATATCGATCTTAGCACGAAGTGTTTTTTCTCCGTCTGCGAATTCGCCGTTCTTCATTCGTTCAAACAAATCGAGATTCTCTTCGACAGAACGATTGCGATAGGGGCTATTCTTTCCGGGTTTAGTCAGCGTGCCCCGGTATTCGCGAATTTCATCAGCAGAGAGATCATCAACATACGCGCTTCCTTTTTTGATAAGTTTGATCGCGTATTCGAACAAGGTCTGGAAATAATCCGAAGCATAGAAAAGCCGATCTTCCCAGTTGGTGCCAAGCCATTTCATGTCCTCGATGATGGCATCGACGTAGCGGGTTTCTTCCTTTATGGGATTGGTGTCGTCAAAGCGAAGATTGAATTTTCCATTGTATTGTACTGCAATGCCGTAATTCAGGCAGATCGCTTTGGCATGCCCGATGTGAAGATAACCATTCGGTTCCGGAGGAAAGCGTGTGTGAACACGGCCTTCATGCTTGCCTTCTGCTCGATCTTCTTCAATGATCTGACGAATAAAATCCGGAGATTTGTTCTCAGCATTGTGTTCCAGAATTTCTTTTATCTTTTTATCATCCATTGTGTTCCTCTGGGCTATCTGTGCAAAATGCTATTCAGGCGTGCAATTACCTCTTCTCTACCAAGAATGTCAACAATCATAGGAATGTCCGGTCCGTGCACATCGCCAAAAAGTGCCAGACGAAGTGGAAAATAGAGATCCTTGCCTTTAAGTCCAAGTTTTTCAGTTGTCTCTTTTATTAACATTTTGATGAATTCTTCGGACAGATCATCAGTTGATTCAAGCTTCTCAATCCAAAATTCATAGAGTCTTTTTGCGACTTCAGTGTTGGTGATCTTTTTATGTTTATCTGAGAATTCCAGGTCATTATAGAACATCTCGGAATGAGTTATCATCTCAGGTATCGTTGCAGAGCGATTACGGGCATTATCGACTACCTTGAGATATTTTTCTGTATTGGAAACATCGAGCCCGGCTTCTTCGAAATAGGATTTTGCTTTTTCTGCGATATAGTCCAGACTGAGATTTCGCAGATACCAACCGTTCATCCAGTTGAGCTTCTCTACATCAAAAACTGCGCCGGATTTGCTGATGCGCTTGAGAGAAAATACTTTAACAAGTTCGTCGAGTGTGTAAAGTTCTCTGTCCTCTTTTGCATGCCAGCCGAGTATTGCCACGAAGTTGATGAGCGCTTCGGGTAAGTATCCTTTTGCAAGATAATCCTCGACTGCCACATCACCCTGTCGTTTGCTGAGTTTTGTTTTATCAGGATTGAGAAGAAGGGGTAAATGCACAAATTTCGGCACTTTCCATCCGAGAGATTCATACATAAAAATATGCTTCGGCACACTGATGAGCCACTCTTCACCACGTATCACATGGCTGATTTTCATTAGATGATCATCCACCACATTTGCAAGATGGTACGTAGGAAATCCATCCGATTTTATGATCACCTGGTCATCTACCAATGCGTTCTCAACTTCCACTCGTTCGCGCACAACATCATAAAATACAGTTGTTCCTTCTTTGGGTATCTTCAGTCGGACTACATGGGGTACATTATCAGCAAGTTTCTTCTGCACTTCTTCCTGTGATAGATTTCGGCAGGCACCATCATACATGACCGTCTCATTGCGCTGGCGTGCTTCATCCCGAAGTTTGTTCAGACGCTTTTCTGTACAGAAGCAGTAATACGCAGCACCCTTATCGATGAGTTCTTGAGCGTATTTTTGATAATGCTCAGTCCGTTCGGATTGGATATAGGGACCAAAGTTTCCGCCTATCACAGGACCTTCATCGTAATCAAGCCCCATCTGTTTAAATGTATTGATGAGATTTTCCTGCGCACCGGGAATATAACGTTTGCGGTCAGTATCCTCGATGCGGAGCACGAAGGAGCCATTATTTTTTCGGGCGAAAAGGTAGTTGAAGAGTGCGGTACGCAGTCCGCCCACATGCAGGAAACCTGTGGGACTTGGAGCAAAACGTACGCGAATTTCTGAATTTTTTGGTGATGACATAAACAATGTTCCTTTGTTGATTTTTTTTATAGAAACGTGAGATACTGATTCTTTGTCAAGAATGGGGAATTAGTCAGCTATTTTACAAGACTTTCCTGTTGTAAACCATTGCGAAGGTCTCACATTCGTTCAACCGTTCGCAAGGTTTGGATCTCTTTTTTGTGCTTTTTCGTGTTTTTCGTGGTGGAATTTTGCTTTTCACATTCATTTGCACCACTCAAACTTGACACAAAAACAATCCGGAAGGTTTCTATTAATAAATAATATGAGTTGTCATGGACCGCTCCATGACATATACAACAAGAACTATGCGAAAGCTTGGAACTTTCGCAAAGGTCATATTCTCCGCAGGATGAACCAGCACCTACCCCAGTTAATCTCCCCTCGTGCCTAAGTTGAACTTTGGCACTCATTAATGATCGATTTCAATCACAAAATAATTTTTCACAAATAAATTTGACAAAAATATTATAATAATATAAATAACTCTCGACATAGGCGGTGTTTATGAAAAAAATATATATTTTGATTTTTTTACTTTTCTCTTTTACACTCGTTTTGTATTCAAATCCTATCATGACTGCATATTTTAGCGAGATCTATTTTGATGATAACGACGATTGGACGATTGAATTGTATGATTATT